>CALWGS010000155.1 GCA_944380155.1 uncultured Lachnospiraceae bacterium | reverse complement strand
GAATATCTGAATGCCGGTTCTGCGGGAGCGAACGATATGGCGTTCAGAATTGTTCTGAACAACCGGATTGTGCCTGCCGTATCGGATGGATATTATACGGATGAGTGCATTCGGACGGTTCGTCTTCCCAAGCTGAAGAAGGGGATGAATGAACTGGTGCTGACTTTGCCGTACCGGAAGCGGAGCAATCTGGAGTGGAGCTATCTGCTTGGAGAGTTCGGCGTCAGAGTGAGCGGGAACCGCGCCCGTCTTGTGAAGAAGCCGGGTGTGCCGGGCTTTGGAGATTTGGGCGCGCAGGGCTTTCCATTCTATGGAGGGAACTTCACCTATCTGTGTGAGATTGAGGTGCCGAAGGGCTGCTATGTTCTGGAGATTCCAAAGTACCGCGCGCCGCTGGTTACGGTGAGTGTGGACGGCACAGAGGAGCAGGCCGCGGCCTTCGCGCCGTACCGGGCGGAGCTTGGGGAGCTTGAGGGGAAGCATATGCTTCGCATTACGGCCTACGGCAGCCGGGTGAACACCTTCGGAACGGTTCATTTGTGCGATGAAACCGTGACATGGTCCGGTCCGAATGCATGGAGGACGCAGGGGTATCAGTTCAGCTATGAATACCAGCTTAAGAGGACGGGGATTCTGGCCGGGCCGGTGTTATACCGGAGAGAGGGGTTATCCCGGAATGTGGAGCGTGAGAGAGGATAAGGCCATATGGATCAGAGAAAAAAGAGATCATCAGGATAATAAAGAACGGGGATACGGCATATGCCGCGTCCCCGTATACAATCCTGCGGGATTCACAGAACGGAGTCAGTCTCCAAACGTAATTCCAATCTCCTTCGCACTCATAACTTCTTCGCAGTTCTTCGGAACGGTCTTCAACTTACCGGCCACCTCAGAGAGAGGAATCGGTACGATGGAATCGTTCTGGAGCGCTACCATGTTCCCGTAGTTCTGTTCCTTGATCAGCTTCGCGGCAGCGGTGCCGAAGCGGGTCGAGAGGACGCGGTCGTAGGCGCAGGGGCCGCCGCCGCGCTGGAAATGTCCGGGAACGGTCACGCGGATCTCCTGTCCGGTCTTCTCCGCGATTTCGTTGGCAAGGCGGTAGGAGATGGAAGGGAACGGCATGGCTGCCCTCTTGACCTTGAATTCCTTCTTGCTTAGGCCTGCTTCCTGAACGGAGAGGGCGCCCTCGGCCACAGCCAGGATGGAGAAGCGCTTCCCGGCCTTATTCCGGGCTTCCAGGGTTGCGGTGACAGAATCAATATCATACGGAATCTCAGGGATCAGAATGACATCCGCGCCGCCCGCGATACCGGCGTACAGCGGAAGCCAGCCGACCTTGTGACCCATAATCTCTACAATGAACACGCGTCCGTGAGAGGTCGCCGTGGTGTGGATGCAGTCCAGAACATTCGTGGCGATTTCGACGGCGGAGTGGAAGCCGAAGGTCATCTCGGTTCCCCAGACATCGTTATCGATCGTCTTGGGAAGGGATACAACGTGGAGACCTTCTTCGTTCAGAAGATTCGCCGTCTTATGGGTGCCGTTGCCGCCGAGAACGACAAGGCAGTCGAGCTTCATCTTCTTGTAGTTATTCTTCATACATTGTACTTTGTCCTTCTTATCGTCTCCGATGACGCGCATCAGCTTGAACGGCTGGCGTGAGGTACCTAGGATGGTTCCGCCAAGGGTCAGAATTCCGGAGAAATCCCTGGGAGACATCTTGCGGTAGTCCCCGTCAATCAGGCCGCGGTAGCCGTCATGGATGCCGTAGATTTCAATATCCTGTTTGAATTCTTCATAGAGCGCCTTACATACCCCGCGGATCGCTGCGTTCAAGCCCTGGCAGTCGCCGCCGCTGGTTAAGATACCGATTCGTTTCATAAGCGTTATACCCCTTTCCGATTCTGTTTTAATGGACTTTAGTATAGCATAAATGGAGGAATATTACAATGCAATGATAGATGCGATCTGCTTCCTTCGAATTTATTTCCCTAATCCCATCGTCTGCGCTATAAAGAGCGCGGGCGGCGGGCCTGCGCCCTCTTACAGTGCAGTTGCCGCCGCGTGCTTTACGGTTCTGCGATATATGATGATACAGCATATCATATGGGCGAGCGCGGTGATCAGCCAGGTAACCGGATAGGAGAGGAACAGCACCGGCAGGGTGCGATTCCACTGGAAGACCGTATAGATCCACAGGATTCTCAATCCGCACGCCCCGATCAGGGAGGTGATCATGGGAATGACGGACACTCCCATACCGCGGATTCCCCCGACGAAGGTATCCATAATTCCGCACAGAAAGTAGGGCACGCAGATGTAGAAAATACGGATCATCCCGTAGCTGATGACATGCGGGTCATCATTGTAGATGCGCAGGAGCTGCGGGCCGAGCAGGTAGGCTCCGCCGCCAAGTACAAGCCCTACGATTGTTACCAGAATCAGGTTCAAGAGGATTGACTTCTTAATGCGGTCAAACTTGTGCGCTCCCAGGTTCTGGCTGGTGAAGTTCACCGTGGTGTGATGGAAGGTATTCATTGCCGTATAGACAAATCCCTCGATATTAGCCGCCGCCGTACTGCCCGCCATTGCGGTGGAGCCGAATGAATTAATGGAGGACTGGATCAGGACGTTTGAAACCGAGAAGATTGCGCCCTGGAATCCCGCGGGAAGTCCAATCTGAGCCATTTTCAGCAGCTCCGGCCTGTGAATCCGCAGCTTCTTCAGATCCAGTCTGCAGGGGCCGTCGCTCTTCATCAGGCTTATGACAATCAGAACCGCAGAGATGGCCTGGGAGATGACCGTCGCAATGGCAACGCCCGCGACATCCAGGTGAAACTGGATCACGAAGATCAGGTTCAGGATCACATTCACGACTCCGGCAAGCAGCAGGTAATACAGAGGCCTTTTCGTGTCGCCCATCGCCCGAAGAATGGCGCTGCCGAAATTATACAGCATGATGACAGGCATCCCGGCAAAGTAAATTCTCATGTACAGTGTGGCCTGATCGAGGACATCCGCAGGGGTGTCCATCAGTCCGAGAAGGTATCTTGCCGTCGCAATTCCGAAGAACGCCAGGAAGACGCCGAATATCAGGCTGATCATAATCGAAGTATGTACGACCCGGTTCACCTCGTCATTCCGCCTGCCGCCGTAGAAACGGGCGACCAGAACATTCGTGCCGACAGACAGCCCGATAAATACATTGATAATCAGGTTCGTGAGCGAGCCCGTCGATCCGACCGCCGCCAGGGCCGTGTTCGTATCCTGCGCGTACCGGCCGACCACAATCAGATCCGCCGCGTTAAATAGCAGCTGGAGAATGCCGGACAGCATCAGGGGCAGTGAAAATATCAGCAGCTTGCCAAGCAGCGGTCCGTTGCACATATCGATTTCATAAGATTTCTTTGCCATGGTTCAATTCCCTGTTACATTTCCTTTCCGTATATTGTAATTCTTAGCAGGTCGCTCCGCCCTTCATGTGCTTCTCGGCCGAGAGGTTCTCTTCCTTGCGGGCCAGCAGATCGTTGGAGAGGAGCTGTTCCTGCACATTGTCGAAGCCGAGGCGGTCGACCGTATCCGCGAACCGCTCTCCGGTCAGGCCCTGTTCACGGAAGAGAAGGATTGCCTTCTCTACAATGGCGATCACTTCGTCCCGATCCGTGATGACCTTGTCCAGGCTGCGGCCCTGAGCAACCTTCTTGCCCCATCTGCCGCCGATATAGATGCGGTATCCGTTCGTGTACTGCTCAAATACCTTGAACGGACATTTCCCGATGCATCGTCCGCAGTGGTTGCAGGATGCGGGATCGACGGTGATGATGCCGTTCTCCATCCGGGCCACATGAATGGGACAGGCCTTCTCAATCTGACAGACCTTGCAGCCGCGGCACAGCTCGGGATTGAGCTCGGGAACACGCTGCCCGATGATTCCGATGTCGTTCAGATCCGGCTTAACACAGTTATTCGGACATCCTCCGACCGCGATCTTGAACTTGTGAGGGAGCTTTACATTGCGGTATCCGTTGTAGAACCGTTCGTGAAGCTCTTCTGACAGAGCGAAAGTGTCGATTAAGCCGTACTGGCAGGTGGTTCCCTTACAGGAGACGACCGGACGAACCTTAGAACCGGTGCCTCCGGTCTCTAAGCTGAACTGGGAGAGATATTCGCGCAGGGGCTCGATATTCTCATAAGGAATGCCCTGAATCTCTATGGTCAGGCGGGAGGTCATTGCGATCTCCCCGCTGCCGAAGCGTTCCGCCGCTTCGGTGATGGCACGGCTCTCCGCGGCGGTTATTTTGCCGTTGCGGGTGATGACACGGCCGTTGAAATGCTCTCCGGTCCGTTTGTCCAGAAGGAAGCCGAGTGCCTTCACGCGGGTGATATCCGCGGGGGAGACCTTGCCCGTACGCGCTACACGCACATCGTTAAAAAATGTGGCGCCTTCAAGCACTGCGGTATTTGTATACCCGTAATATCTCAGGCGGTTCTGAAGGAAATAGGCCCTCTTGCCCTTCGCGCATACTAACAGGAGCTTCTCATCCTTGTCGATTCCCTCAAGCGGTCCGTTCACCTGGGTCAGATTTACGTAATCCGCGCCCGGAATGGAGGGAACGGGATTCACGTCGAGAATCCGGTAGTCCTTCGCCTTGCCTGCCGCGTACTCTGCGGGCGTCATGCTGACTAAGGCGCCGCTTAGCTTGTTCAGCAGGACATGAACAGCCTGGACGAAGGGATGGATGGCGGTTGAGAACGGAGGAGCATAGGCGAAGTCCGCGTTGTCAAAGTCCTCCAGCACGGCGCCCATCGAAAGTCCCATGACTGCGATGTCGGTCATCTTATCCACGGCTCCGGGGCCGAACACCTGGATTCCAAGCAGCTTGTGCGTTGCCCGGTCCGCAATGAGCTTCGTAATGAAGAAGGATGCGTCCGGATAGTAATGAGCCTTGTCATCCGTGACGGCAAGCGCGGTGATCACATCATAGCCCGCCTGTACGGCTCCCGCTTCCGTCAGGCCGGTGCGTCCGCAGTTCAGACCGGGAAGCTTGACAACGGCAGTTCCCAGGACTCCGGGGAAGCGGCTTTCCTTACCCGCAAGGCCAAGTGCCAGGGTTCTGCCCTCCAGATTGGCGGAGGAGCCCATGGGGGACCACTGCCTCTCTCCCGTAATCCGGTTCACAACCATCGCGCAGTCCCCGGCGGCGTAGATATCCGGGAGGCTGGTTCTCATATGCCCGTCAACGGTCAGAGTACCCTTTACCATATCGAATCCGCAGTCCTTTAAGAAGTCCGTATTCGGGCGGATTCCCGCCGATACGATCAACAGATCGCAGGGAAGGGTTCCTGCGGAGGTCTTCAGGGCGGTTACGGCATTCTCTCCCTGCACCGATTCTGCCTTCGTTCCGGTCAGAACCCGGATTCCGTTCCGGATTAAGTGCTTCTTTACATAGGCGGCCATTTCCGGATCGAAAACATTCGGCATAATCTGGGGAGCGACATCAACGACCGTTACCGAAATCCCCTTTGCATGCAGATTCTCCGCCGTTTCCAGACCAATGAACCCGCCGCCGATGACAACGGCCTTCTTAACGGGGCGGCTTTCCGTATAGGAGCGGATAGCCGAAGCATCCTCCGGCGTGCGCAGGCAGAAGATTCCTTCCTTCTCGATCCCTTCAACGGGCGGGACGACCGCGGACGCGCCGACCGCGATGACAAGGCGATCATAAGGGTAGATCTCCTGTTCCCCGGTCTCTAAGTTTCTGGCCGTTACTGTTTTCCCGGACGGATCGAGTGAGATTGCTTCTCTGCGCGTGAGTACTGTCACACCGGTCAGAGCCGAGAATTTCTCCGGGGTGTTGACAATCAGGGAAGCCTCCTCCTCGATCGCTCCTCCGACATAATAGGGGAGTCCGCAGCCGGCATAGGATATATGGCTGTCTTTGGTGATAATGGTAACATCTGTACTGCGGTCTTCCCGTTTCAGCTTGGCAGCTGTCTTGGTTCCGGCGGCCACACCGCCGATGACTAATACGTTCATGGGAAACCTCCTTTGTATATTCTGCAGAAGAAACCGAACCTTCTGATATTGCTATTGTAGCCCCGATAGGAAGTGAAATCAAGAAGATTCTGTAATCAGCCTCCCGGATCAGGCATTTCGTACAGGATCGTTTCGGAAGGACGGCCATCCGGCAGCAGAACAATCCGATTTGTGTTTTTATGATTTACCGCCCGTCAGGGGAAAATAACACAGAAATTTCACAAAATAATTCTTGACATTTATGTTACGTGTGTTATAGTAGTTATAGAACAAAGGCAAGCAAAATCAAACCATGCCAGACAGGAGGATGCACGATATGAATATCAGTAAATTTACACAGAAGTCCGTACAGGCAGTGCAGGATTGTGAAAAAGCGGCATATGATTTCGGACATCAGCAGATTGATGAAGAGCATCTGCTCTATTGCCTTCTTTCGGATAAAGAGGGGCTGATCCCCAAGCTGTTCACGAAAATGGACATCGACAATGATGTATTTATGGCGCAGGTTCAGGGGCTTTTGAATAAGCGGCCGAAGGTATCCGGCGGACAGGTATATATCAGTAATGATTTGAATAAGGTGTTAGTTTACGCAGAGAATGAAGCAAAGCAGATGGGAGATGAGTACGTCTCGGTTGAGCATCTGTTCTTAAGTATGCTGAAGTATCCGAACAGAGAGGTGAAGGGTCTGTTCTCGGATTTCAGAATTAACAGGGAGCGCTTCCTTCAGGCTCTCGCGACGGTACGCGGGAACCAGAAGGTGGTCAGCGATAATCCTGAGGCAACGTATGACACACTTGAGAAGTATGGCTTCGATCTGGTAGAGCGCGCGAAGCAGCAGAAGCTGGATCCGGTGATTGGACGTGACTCCGAGATCCGCAACGTGGTCCGGATTCTTTCAAGGAAGACGAAGAATAATCCGGTTCTGATTGGTGAGCCGGGTGTGGGCAAGACGGCGGTTGTGGAAGGGCTGGCTCAGCGAATTGTGCGCGGCGATGTTCCGGAAGGGCTGAAGGATAAGAAGCTGTTCGCATTGGATATGGGCGCTCTGGTTGCGGGCGCGAAGTACCGCGGCGAGTTCGAGGAGAGGCTGAAGGCGGTTCTGGAGGATGTGAAGAACAGCGAGGGACAGATTATTCTGTTCATTGATGAGCTGCATACCATTGTCGGAGCGGGCAAGACCGACGGGGCCATGGATGCCGGCAATATGCTCAAGCCCATGCTTGCAAGGGGCGAGCTGCATTGTATCGGCGCGACGACTCTGGATGAGTACCGCCAGTATATTGAGAAGGATGCCGCGCTGGAGCGGAGGTTCCAGCCGGTTATGGTGGATGAGCCGACCGTGGAGGATACGATCTCGATCTTAAGGGGCCTGAAGGAGCGTTATGAGGTGTTCCACGGCGTTAAGATCACGGATGGCGCGCTGGTTGCGGCCGCGACGCTTTCGAATCGTTATATTTCCGACCGGTTCCTGCCGGATAAGGCCATCGACCTTGTGGATGAGGCTTGTGCCCTGATTAAGACCGAGCTGGATTCCATGCCGACGGAGCTGGATGAGACATCCCGGAAGATCATGCAGATGGAGATCGAGGAGGCCGCTCTGAAGAAGGAGACGGACAGGCTGTCGGCGGAGCGTCTGGAGAATCTCCAGAAGGAACTGGCCGAGCTGCGGGATGAGTTCGCGGCGCAGAAGGCGAAGTGGGATAATGAGAAGGCGGAGGTTGAGAAGATTCAGAAGCTGCGCGAGGAGATTGAGTCGCTGAATAATGAGATTGCGCTGGCGGAGAGAAATTACGACCTGAACAAGGCGGCGGAGTTAAAGTACGGAAGACTTCCGGAGCTGAAGAAGCAGCTGGCCGCGGCGGAGGAGAAGGACAGAACAGAAGGCCGTACCCTGGTTCATGAGAGCGTGACCGAGGAAGAGATTGGCCGGATCGTATCCCGCTGGACAGGCATTCCTGTCTCGAAGCTGACCGAGAGCGAGAGGAACAAGACCCTGCACCTGGATGCGGAGCTTCATAAGAGAGTCATCGGACAGGATGAGGCGGTTACGAAGGTGTCGGATGCGATTCTGCGTTCCAGAGCGGGTATTAAGGATCCGAGCAAGCCGATTGGTTCCTTCCTGTTCCTGGGGCCGACCGGCGTCGGTAAGACGGAGCTTGCGAAGTCCCTTGCCGCGGCGCTGTTTGATAACGAGCAGAATATGGTCCGTATTGATATGAGTGAGTATATGGAGAAGTATTCGGTCTCCCGTCTGATCGGAGCGCCGCCCGGATATGTCGGCTATGAGGAGGGCGGACAGCTGACGGAGGCTGTGCGCAGGAAGCCGTATTCGGTCGTACTGTTTGATGAGATCGAGAAGGCGCACCCGGATGTATTCAATGTCCTGCTTCAGGTGCTGGATGACGGACGGATTACGGATTCTCAGGGACGCACGGTTGACTTCAAGAATACGATCCTGATTATGACCTCGAATATCGGTTCCTCCTACCTGCTGGAGGGAATTGAGGAAGACGGGGAAATCAGCAGCCGGTGTGAAGAGATGGTCATGACGGATCTGAGGAGCCGTTTCCGTCCCGAGTTCCTGAACCGTCTGGATGATATCATCATGTTCAAGCCTCTGACTATGGAGAATATCGGCGGCATTATGGATCTGCTGATTCAGGAGCTGAATATGAGGCTTGCGGATCAGGAGATTACGATTGAACTGACTCCGGCCGCGAAGGAGTATATCGCGAAGCAGGCATATGACCCGGCCTACGGGGCAAGACCGTTGAAGCGGTATCTGCAGAAGAATGTGGAGACGCTGAGCGCGAGGATGATTCTAAGCGATCAGGTGCATACGGAGGATACGATTGTCATTGACGAACAGGACGGGAAGCTGACGGCGATGGTAAGGGTTGCATCGGATTCCTCTGAAGAAGAATAACAGACTGGAGAGCCGGATGTGCGTGCAGAGGCGGCACATCCGGCTTATTCTGTTGATACATAACGATAATTTTTCTTGTACATCACCGCGAAACCGTGTACAATGGAGGAAAACAGCCAAACAGAAAGGGGATTGCTATGTCAGTATTGGTGACCGGCGGCGCCGGATACATTGGAAGCCATACCTGTGTGGAGCTTCTGAACGCGGGATATGAGGTGGTCGTAATCGACAATCTCTGCAATTCGAGCAGGGAAGCGCTTGCGCGTGTGGAGGAGATTACGGGGAAGCATGTTACGTTCTATGAGAATGATCTGCTGGATCGGGATGCGGTTGAGCATATTTTCGAGAAGGAGTCCATCGATTCGGTGATTCATTTCGCAGGGCTTAAGGCAGTCGGAGAGTCGGTTCACAAACCGCTTGAGTATTATTATAATAACGTGACGGGGACCCTGATTCTGTGTGACGTTATGAGGAAGCACGGGGTGAAGAGTATTGTATTCAGCTCTTCCGCGACGGTATACGGAAGCCCGAAGACGGTTCCGATTAAGGAGGATTTTCCCCTGTCCGTGACCAATCCGTACGGACGGACCAAGCTGATGCTGGAAGAGATTTTAAGGGATCTCTATGTATCGGATCCGGAATGGAAGGTTATCCTGCTTCGGTACTTTAACCCGATTGGTGCGCATAAGAGCGGAAGGATCGGAGAGAACCCGAAGGGAATCCCGAATAATCTGATGCCGTATATTACCCAGGTGGCGGTTGGGAAGCTGTCCTGTCTCGGGGTGTTCGGCAATGATTACGATACGCCGGACGGAACAGGAGTAAGGGATTATATCCATGTTGTGGATCTGGCGGTCGGACATGTGAAGGCGCTTGAGAAGCTGGAGAAGACGGAGGGCGGCGTGCTGACCTATAATCTTGGCACCGGCAGGGGATACAGCGTTCTTGATATGGTGAAGAACTTCGAGAAGGCGTCGGGCGTTCGGATTCCGTATGAGATTAAGCCACGCCGTCCGGGCGATATTGCGGTGTGCTACGCGGATCCGACGAAGGCGAAGGAGGAGCTCGGCTGGGAGGCGAAGCGGGATCTGGCAGAGATGTGCGAGGATTCCTGGAGATGGCAGAAGAATAATCCGAACGGGTATGAGGAGTAACCGGAAGCCGGCAGTCCGTTCGGAAGGTTCGGCTGCTGGTCCGAAATATCTGTTCAGGGGGCAGGCGCGGTTCTTATGAACCCGGTTCATCAGAACCGTACCTGCCCCCCCTGAATGTTGTCAGCCGGATTCCCCGGTTGTCAGCCGAATTCTCTGGTCTTATCCTTCCGCCTTATTCCTTCCCGCTCCAGCAGTATGTGCAGAGCTTGCAGGGCGAGATTCCGATGGACGCAATCATATCATCCAGTCTGTGATACCGCAGGGAAGTGAATTTTAATTCCCTGCAGATTTCATCTAAGAGTCCGTCGTATTCCGTACTGTCCGGATCGATATAGGCCGTCAGTCTCTGATCGGCCTGATCACCTTCCCGCCTCTTGATAATCCGTCTGGTGATCAGATCCAGCTCAGAGTTGGAGCGCGAGAAGTTCAGGTACTTGCAGCCATAGAACAGGGGAGGGCAGGCGGGACGAATATGAACCTCCTTTGCGCCGCTCTGATACAGCAATTCCGTGGTCTCTCGAAGCTGAGTTCCCCTTACGATGGAATCATCAATCAGGAGGAGCTTCTTGCCGCGGATTAGGGACTCTACCGGAATGAGCTTCATGCGGGCAATCAGGTTGCGCTGGGACTGGTTGGTCGGCATGAAGGAACGCGGCCAGGTAGGAGTATACTTGATAAATGGTCTTGCGAACGGGATTCCGGATTCGTTCGCGTAGCCGATTGCGTGCGCAATTCCGGAATCCGGGACACCGGCCACAATATCGGGCGTGACATGATCCCGCTTGGCAAGCATTTTGCCGCAGTTGTAACGCATCTGCTCTACGTTGACACCTTCGTAACTGGAGGTGGGATAGCCGTAATAGATCCAGAGGAAGGAGCAGATCTTCATCTCATCCCTTGCGGGAACGAGCGTCTCAATTCCTTCCGGAGTCAGGAATACGATCTCTCCCGGCCCCAGCTCTTTATAATCCGTATATCCCAGGTTAATATAAGCGAAGCTCTCAAAGGACGCGCAGTAGCCGTCCTCCTTCCTGCCGATCACAAGCGGAGTCCTGCCCATGCGATCCCTGGCTGCATAGATACCATCCGGCGTCATAATCAGAAGCGTCATGGATCCGTCGATCAGCTCCTGAATATACTGAATTCCTTCCACAATGCTGTCCTTCTGGTTAATCAGGGAGGCGGTCAGCTCTGTGGGGTTAATGGTTCCGCCGCTCATCTCAAGGAAATGGGTGCAGCCGTTGTCATAAGCAGTCTGAACCAGCTCATCCATATTATTAATCTTTCCAACGGTTGTAATTGCAAAGCTTCCCAGATGGGACTGTACAAGCAGGGGCTGCGGTTCAAAATCGGAGATACATCCGATTCCAAGATGCCCTTCTAACTCATCGACATCCCTTTCAAATTTGGTTCGGAAGGGGGAATTCTCTATATTGTGTATGGCGCGGTTGAAGCCATGCTCACCGTAGACGGCCATACCTCCCCGGCGGGTTCCCAGATGAGAATGATAGTCTACGCCGAAGAACAGGTCAAGAACGCAATTTGATTTCGAGGCAACGCCAAATATACCACCCATGTAAGGTCTCCTTTGCTCTTTATTTTACTGCATGTTTACTCTACTTACTTATCCTAGCATATCGGATTGCGGCGGACAAGTGTAAAAATATATTTTTTTACAGAATCCGGAAGCGTGTGAGGAAGCTGTGTCCGGCGGTATTGCATTTCTGACTGGGGAATGGCAAAGTGCTTCCTTCCCGCCAAGAATTCTCAAATTCCCCGTTGACGCCCGGATGCGTTGTATGCTATACTATGGCGGGTGTATGTCCGGGGATGCCCGGATTTAAGGTTAGATTCCATATTGTAGATAATTGTGATTTGTACTCCTGCCCTTTGGTCAGGAGTCTTTTGAGCTTAAGAGTAAGAAAGGCAGAGTGATATATGAATACAATCAGTTTTGAAGAATTGAATTTGAGCTCACCGATTCTGCGGGCGGTGGAGGAGATGGGATTTGAGGGAATGACGCCGATTCAGGCACAGGCGATTCCGGCAGCCATGGAGGGCAGGGATCTGGTCGGTCAGGCACAGACGGGAACAGGTAAGACAGCGGCGTTCGGCATTCCGATTCTTGAGAGGGTGGATCCGACGGACAAGAGCCTTCAGGCGTTGATTCTGTGTCCGACCCGTGAGCTTGCGATTCAGGTTGCGGGCGAGCTGCGCAAGCTTGCGGCGTTCCTGCATGGAGTGAAGGTTCTGCCAATCTATGGCGGACAGGATATTACGAAGCAGATTCGTTCCCTGCGGGGCGGCGTACAGATTATTATCGGAACGCCGGGCCGTGTGATGGATCACATGAGGCGGCACACGATTAAGCTGGACGATGTCTCGATTGTGGTGCTGGATGAGGCGGATGAAATGCTGAACATGGGATTCCGTGAGGATATTGAGACGATCCTGAAGGAGACTCCCCACGAGAGGCAGACGCTTCTGTTCTCCGCAACCATGCCGAGACCGATTATGGAGATTGCTGCGGCATATCAGAAGGATGCGAAGCTCATTAAGGTCGTGAAGAAGGAGCTGACAGTTCCGAAGATTGAGCAGTACTATTACGATGTGAAGGCGAAGAAGAAGGTGGAGGTGCTCTGCCGTCTGCTGGATATTTACGCGCCCAAGCTGTCTTTGGTATTCTGTAACACCAAGAAGCAGGTGGATGATCTGGTATCCGCCCTTCAGGAGAGAGGGTATTTTGCAGAAGGACTGCATGGAGATATGAAGCAGGTGCAGAGGGATCGGGTGATGAATTCCTTCCGCAACGGACGGACGGATATCCTGGTTGCAACGGATGTGGCCGCAAGAGGAATTGATGTGGACGATGTGGAAGCGGTATTCAATTATGATGTGCCGCAGGATGATGAGTATTATGTGCATCGGATCGGGCGGACAGGCCGTGCCGGAAGAGAAGGGCGCGCATTTACGCTGGTTGTGGGCAAGGAAGTTTATAAACTTAAGGATATTCAGCGCTACTGCAAGACGAAGATTATCGCTCAGCCGGTTCCTTCGCTGAATGAGGTGACAAGCGTGAAGGCGGAGAAGATTCTGGATAAGGTCGGAGCCGTGATCGCGAATGAGTCCCTGGATAAGCTGATTGATTTGATCGAGGAGCGCGTGAACGAAGAGGATTATACGGCTCTTGACGTAGCGGCGGCATTCCTGAAGCTGGCGATGGGTGACGGCAAGCCGGCGGAAGAGGACAGGGCGGATGAGTTCGGTGATACCGGAGCCGAGGACGGAATGGTGAGGCTGTTCATCAATCTCGGAAAGAAGCAGAATATCCGTCCCGGTGATATCTTAGGAGCGATCGCGGGCGAGACCGGTATGCCGGGCAGTCTGATTGGAACGATCGATATGTTCGACAAGTATACCTTTGTCGAGGTTCCGAGGGAATACGCAAGGGATGTCATCCAGATTATGAAGGATGCGAAAATCAAGGGAAAGACCATTAATATTGAACCGGCCAACAGGAAATAAGGAGAGCGGGCACAGGGGGACGGCAACAGGAAAGAAAGCCAGTCCGCTTGTGTCGGCAAATAAAAAAGGGAGCAGTATCATCTGCTCCCTTTCAAGTTCCCTAAATCTTCAACCCTTCAGGTCATCAGGCAATTAGCCGAAGTATCTCTTCAGTAATCCCTCGAATGCTCTTCCGTGGCGGGCCTCATCCCTTGCCATCTCATGTACGGTGTCATGGATCGCGTCAAGGTTAGCAGCCTTCGCACGCTTCGCAAGATCAGCCTTGCCGGCGGTTGCGCCGTTCTCTGCGGCAACTCTTAACTCGAGGTTCTTCTTGGTGCTGTTCGTTACAACCTCGCCAAGCAGCTCTGCGAACTTCGCAGCATGCTCTGCCTCTTCGTAAGCAGCCTTCTCATAGTACAGTCCGATCTCGGGATATCCCTCTCTGTGGGCAACTCTTGCCATAGCAAGGTACATGCCGACTTCCGTGCACTCGCCCTCGAAGTTCATTCTCAGATCCTTCAGAATGTCTTCGCTTACGCCCTGCGCAACGCCGACTACATGCTCTGCAGCCCAGGTCATTCCCTCTTCCTGCTTGGTGAACTTAGAAGCCGGAGCCTTGCAGATCGGACATGCTTCCGGTGCAGTGTCTCCCTCATGTACATAACCACAAATCTGACATACCCATTTTGCCATAGTTGTAATCTCCTTTTCTTTATAAATAATAGTGTGTTAGGTTCATCAGTGGGAAGCACGATACCATGCTTCAAAAACAATAATCATTACTGATATTATGATAATACCTGATTTCCCTGCGATTGTCAACTGTTTTTTGATGATTTTTACGGGCGGCCGTGCACCGGATGCCGCGGGCGGCAATCTGGCGGAAAGCAACCTGACGTAAGGCAGTCTGTCGCAAGGGATCCGCGCGGCTGCTCTGGTGTCAGTCCGGGACGCATTCCCTGCACAGTCCGTAAAAATAAGTGATATTCCCATCAACACGGCCATTAAAATGTGCGTTCGCAATCGTGTTGATATGTTCGATTGGTTCCATGTCCAAATCGATCACTCTGCCGCATTGCCTGCATATAAAGTGATAATGCGGCGCTGTATTGCCGTCAAACCGGTCGCAGCCATCACCACAGGAAAGCTTTATAATCTCGCCCTGTTCTGTGAGCAGGGCAAGGTTGCGGTATACGGTTCCGAGGCTGATGTTCGGATAAACCTCACGCACCTTCATATATATGGTATCCGCGGTCGGATGTTCTCTTGTACTTCTGAGATATTCCTTGATACACTCCCTTTGGCGGCTGTACTTTGTCGCAGCGGCTGTCATAGGCATTCTCCTTTCCTGTTCCTCTCTGTCTTGCATCCGCTTAGTCAGCTGTCAAATGATTGATTCAATAACAGACATTGTGCTTTGCGAGTTGTCGATTATCAATAATAGTAATGGTTACTACAACTATTACTATAATCGATTCTTTTATTTTTGTCAATCTCAATTTTATGATTTGAGGCGGGGACAGTATGGGAGAGTACTGAAACTTCGGGTTGTGGAAGGGGAAGAAGGGGGTATAATGGAGACAGGAAAACGAAAGGCGGGGAGCTCCGCCAATTCGTATAGAGCTCCCCGCCTGATCTAAGGAATATCCTCCTCCGACACTCCGATATCCTTCGGCGTATATCCCCCGTTCTTCTTTCTCTGCTTCACACATTCCGTCAGCAGATATTCAATCTGTCCGTTGACCGAACGGAAATCCTCCTCGGCCCAGGCTGCGATGGCATCATACAGCTTGGATGATAGCCTGAGCGGGATCTGCTTCTTTGGATTTTCCGGCATCTCAGTACAGGCTGCCGGAATTCACAACCGGCTGGGCGTCGTGATTCCCGCAGAGAACAACCAGCAGATTGGAAACCATCGCCGCTTTCCTTTCTTCGTCTAATACGACAACCTGTTTTTCATTCAGTCGTTCTAATGCCATCTCAACCATACCGACGGCTCCGTCCACGATCATCTTCCTTGCGTCGACGATAGCGGAAGCCTGCTGTCTCTGCAGCATAATGGCGGCAATCTCCGGAGCGTAGGCCAGATAGGTAATCCGGGCTTCGAGAACCTCAAGTCCTGCATGGGCAACCTTCTTCTGAATCTCATCCCGGATTCGGGACGCTACGATTTCGCTGGAACCGCGAAGGCTTCCCTCGTCGGCAATTCCGTCGCCGGTTGTGTCTACATTGGGAGCGACATCATAAGGATAGATGCGGACAATGTCCCTGAGGGCGCTGTCGCACTGAAGAGAGAGATATTCCTTATAGTTATCGACCTGGAACACGGCCTTTGCCGTATCAACGACTTTCCACATAACGGCAATTCCGATCTCGATGGGATTGCCGAGACAGTCATTGATCTTCTGGCGGTTATTATTGAGCGTCATGATCTTCAGCGATATCTTTTTGCTGACGATCTCCGTGGACTGGACATTATTCGAAGCCAGGATGGTCAGCTTACTATGCGTTCCGTCCACATCGCCGCTTTGGTTCAGACGGGTTCTGGCTGCGGGATTGACTGCGGTGCAGAACGGGTTCACAAAGTAGAAGCCCGGATCCTTCAGAGTACCGATGTATTTACCGAAGAGAGTTAAGACAAGGGCTTCCTCCGGATTCAGCAGCTTAAGGCCGAGGAACGGAATCCATCCGAAGAAGAGCCAGAGAATGCTGATAATCAGCAGGATTGGATTATCCGTCTCATCGAGCAGGATAGCGCCGAAGATACAGCCTGTGACGGCAAGAAGATACAGGAGAATGGTCAGCAGCAGTACAGCGACACCGTTCTTCTTATTGTTCAGAATGATTTCTTTCATAATTAACCTCGTTTCTGCGCGGTGTAAGAAAACGGAACGGCGAACACCGCGCGGACGCGAGGTTCCGTATGCAGTCAGAACGCTGCATAATCAATATGATATCATTATAATATCATAGAGATATAAGAATGTAAAGACAAGAAGGAAAATATTTTCTAATATTCATGGTGAGAGATCACACATTCTGGTGAAACAGGATACAACAACACAGGGTCCGAATATCCCCGCGAATATTCGGACCCTGTACCCGTCAGACTTCTATTCAGATTTCATGGATCTTTCTCTTCACATATGTGGTGTGCAGAATCTCGTGCGCCTTATGGCTTCCCGGAGCTCCAAGATAGGTATCGTACAGCTCTCTGACTGCCGGGTTGTCGTGCGACTTGCGCAGAGGCATGGACGCATCGGCGTCATACAGCGCTTTGGCGCGGAGCGCGCGGATGTCGGTAAAGTTGCGGACGCTTGCGGGAACCTGAGGCTGGCCGCCGCCGTTCACGCAGCCGCCCGGGCAGCCCATAATCTCGATGAAGTGATAATTCGCCTCGCCGGACTTCACCTTATTTAAAAGTTCCGCCGCATTCTTAAGGCCGGAAACAACGGCAACCCGAACCTCCATTCCGGCTACCTGATAGGTTGCTTCTTTGATTCCCTGAACGCCTCTGACTTCCGTAAAATCGATCGGACTGTCCGCCTCTTCGCCGGTCAGCTTCCAGACCGCGGTTCTTAATGCAGCTTCCATAACGCCGCCGGTCGCGCCAAAGATAACGCCCGCACCGGTGGAGATTCCTAAAGGAGTGTCGAACTGCTCGTCCGGAAGAGCGTTGAAGTTCAGTCCCACGCGCTCAATCAGCCTTGCGAGCTCTCTGGTCGTAATGGAGATATCCACATCCGGAACACCGGCCGCGTTCTCATTATCACGCCCGATCTCAAACTTTTTCGCCGTACACGGCATGACGCTGACCATCACAATATCCTTTGGATCAATCCCCATCTTCTCTGCCTAGTAGGTCTTTGCCGTAGCTCCGAACATCTGCTGAGGAGACTTGCAGGAGGAAAGATTCTCCGTCATATCCGGGAAATAATGCTCGCAGTACTTAATCCATCCGGGAGAGCAGGAGGTAATCATCGGCAGTACGCCTCCGTTCTGAACGCGGTCCAGGAACTCCGTCGCTTCCTCCATAATGGTTAAATCGGCGGCAAAATCCGTATCGAATACTTTGGCGAAGCCGAGCCTGCGCAGAGCGGCAACCATCTTGCCCTCCACATTGGTTCCGATCGGATAGCCGAACGCCTCGCCGAGTCCCGCGCGGACGGCAGGAGCAGTCTGAACGATCACATGCTTGCTCTTGTCGTTCAGAGCCTCCAGCACCTGATCCGTGCAGTCCTTCTCCGAAATTGCGCCTGTAG
>CALWGS010000154.1 GCA_944380155.1 uncultured Lachnospiraceae bacterium | reverse complement strand
TACAGCCTGCCGTCCCGGATAGCATAGATCCAATCCGAATAGCGCGCCGCCAGGTTCAGATCATGCAGCACCATCACAATCGTAATCCCAAGCTCCCGGTTCAGGTTCTGAATCAGCTCGAGAAGCTCCACCTGATAGCCGATATCCAGGTGCGAGGTCGGCTCGTCCAGAATCAGAAGCTCCGGCTCCTGACAGAGCGTCATCGCAAGCCACGCCCTCTGAGCTTCTCCCCCGGAAAGCGTCCTCACCTCCCGGTTCTGAATCGACTCCAGCCCCGTTCTCCTAAGAATCCGGTCAATGACCTCCGAATCCCTCTCTCTTCTTCTCTGTCCAAGATCCCTCCCGTCCCTCCCGTTCGAATCCTGTCTGCAAGAATCCCGTCTGTCACGATCCCGCCTGTGGGGATACCGTCCGTAAGACACCAGGGTTCGGACGTCCAGATCCGACAAGGAGACACGGGTCTGCGGAAGGTAGGCAATCTGTCTGGCAAGCTCCTTGGGCGGATACTTTGCAAGCGGCCGGTCCTTGAAGATTACCTCTCCGCCGGACGGCCTTACCGTCCGGGAGACGGTCTTAAGCAGACTGGATTTGCCGCACCCGTTCTGGCCGATGATTGTGCTGATCCGGCCCTTCTCGAATTCCGCGGTCAGTCCGTCTATCACCAGATGATCCGCATAGCGGATCTGAATCTTCTGAAATCCAAAATACATGCCCCCTCCTATTCCTTCTGCCTTGTCCGCAGCAGCCACAGGAAGAACGGTGCGCCCAGACAGGATAACAGAATGCTGACCGGCACCTCTCCCGGGGGCATGATAATCCGCCCGACCGTATCACAGACCACAACCAGCAGGAACCCAAGGAAGGCGGAAGCCGGGAATAAGAACCGGTAATCCGAACCGACCAGGAGCCTTGCCGTATGCGGAACAATCAAACCCACAAAGCTGATCAGCCCCGCTGCGGAGATCGCCGCCCCCGCAAGCAGCGAAGAGACCGCAATCAGCAGGAAGCGGAACCCCTCGGTATGAAGCCCCAGTGTATTCGCCGTCTCATCGCCAAGCATTAACACATTCATCTTCCCCGGCAGCAGAAAGCAGATGAGAAGTCCCGCCGCTGCATAGGGAAGCACCCGAAGGAAGCTCTCCCAGTCCGTCCCGTTCAGTCCGCCAACCAAAAACCCCGCGGTATTGCTCAGCGCATCCGGGAACAGAGTCTTAACCATATCGTTGAATGCCCCGAACAGCGCAGAGACCGCCATTCCGGATAAGATAATCTTAACCGGGCTGACTCCTCTCTGCCAGGCCAGCACATAGATCAGCATGGTCGCCGCGAACGCCCCGACAATCGCCCCCACGGGCAGCAGATACGCACGGGACGGGAAGACGGCCAGCGTCAGGTATCCCGTAAAGCTCGCCCCCGCCGTCACTCCAATCGTGGAGGGAGATGCCATGGTATTGCGCATCACGCCCTGAAGAATACATCCGGACAGGGACAGACAGACTCCGACCAGCCCTCCCGTCAGGATCCTTGGGAACCTCAGATTCCAGATTAAAAGCCTTGACGAACTGCCGTCCTCTATGAACAGCGCCCTCCATACCTCCCGGATCGGAAAGCCGACCGTGCCGACCCCCACGCAGATCAGTACGGATAAAATACATGCCGTCCCCAACAGCAGCAGAACGGCATACTTGTTTCGAATATTTCCTGGAATATTTCCTGATTTCATCGTCTGTACCAATCCTTTCCTATCCTACTTCAGTATAGTGAGAGGGGCCAAGCGAAGTCAAGCAGAATTTTCTTAAAATTCCGGACAGAAAAACAGCCGTATCATCGTTCCCTCCCGATCATACGGCTGTTCTCATCAGAGGTAAATCTCGCAGTCGTCCTCAACCCTCTTGCAGTTCTTCAGCACCTGCTTCATCACCGCGCCGTGCTCGCTGCCATCCTCGAATTCCACAATCATCTTCTGAGTCATGAAATTCACGGTTGCCTCCTTCACGCCGTTCGTCTTCCTGGCAGCATCCTCCATCTTGTTCGCGCAATTCGCACAATCCACTTCAATTCGATACGTCTTCTTCATGCCATCCTCCGTTTCCGCGCAGCCGTACCCCCTGCGGCACGCTCCCGCATATTTTAATTTATTAAACAATTAAACAAGCATTTAATTATTTGCTTCTATCATACCCGATCGCAGCCGAAATGTCAATCCCCAAACGGCGGTATTTCCCAAGTCTGTTGACAAAAAAGCATTCCCGGTGCTAAAATAATATCAGAGCAAAACAATTATGATACATTGCTTCATTACAGACAGACAGGAGGGACATTATATGAAGAATATGGTGATTACAATCAGCCGCCAGTACGGAAGCGGCGGCCGGGAGATCGGAGAGAAGCTCGCCGGGAAGTTAGGTTATTCCTATTATGACACCCTGCTGCTGGAGAAAGCCGCACAGGACAGCGGTCTGTCCAAGTCCGTCATGGAACGGTATGACGAGAAGCTCACGGACAAGTGGCTGAATCTGTCCTTCGGCGGGAGTATGTACCAGTCCGGACACCTTCCCCTTCCCATGCAGGCCGCGTTGTCACAGTTCGAGGCGATCCACAGGATCGGGCAGAGCGGATCGGCGGTCATCGTGGGCCGCTGCGCGGACTTCGTGCTTCGGGAACAGAAGAATGTACTGTCGGTGTTCATTCACGCCGACAAGCAGCACCGTCTCGCCCGCGTTATGGCAAGGAACGATATCGGAGAGAGTGAGGCGGAGAAGAGAATCCGCAATACGGATAAGCACAGGGCAGCCTATCACAACTACTATTCTGACAAAGAATGGGGACATGTGACCAGCTACGATGTCAGCATTGACAGCGGCCTGTTCGGAATTGACGGTTCGGTCGATGTGCTGCTGGCCTGCATTCAGGCTCTGCAATAAGGCCGCAGCAGGTTAGAAGTGAGACAGACTCCATGAAGATATTAACCCATAACGGCAGGAGCCGGCGGGCATTCGCGCTGCTCCTGCTGATTTTCATTGTATTCCCCGCGGCATGTCCAAGCCATGCAGACGCTCAGGAAGGTCCGGACGGTCAGGCCTCTCAGGAGCAGAATGCTCCCCTGACCTGGGCGCCCGAGGAGCTTACGACGCTTCCGATTGCGCCCCCGCAGCAGCCCGCGATCGATCCGGCCTGTCAGCTGCCCGTTGAGGATAATGACGCCAGATACCGGTTCCTGTTCGGTACGGATGCGCAGGTCTATACGATCGACAATCTGCCGCCCGGATACCGCACCCAGGCCGAGGCAGCGTCCCATATGACCACCATCACCGTCCCGGTCTGGCAGATGGATGAGGAAGGGAACCGCTTCCCCTCTTCGTTTGAGCTGACGATCAACGAGAAGCTCGCCTTGAACGTCGCCGCCATCTTTGATGAAATCTACGCGCTTGAGATTCAGTTCCCGATCCGGGAGCTGAAGGGCTACGGCTACCGGAAGGTGGGCGGCGTGGGGCTGAGCCGCTCCACCCTGATGTCAATCCACTCCTTCGGAGCAGCGATCGATATCAATCCGGACGATTATGATAACGACTACTTCTTAGGCAAAGGCAATGACCTCAGAGATCGAAGCAACCCCTACTGCATCCCGGACGAAGTCATTGAAATCTTCGAACGTTACGGCTGGTTCTGGGGCGGTAACTTTGAAATCTGCGCGGATACCATGCATTTTCAGTACCTCGGGCTGGAGTTCTTAACCTACCAGGGGAATTCGCCGTTCCGCGAGCTTAAGGTCACAGGCTCCCTTATGAGCGGGAGCGATGTCCGCAATCTCCAGCAGCGTCTGTGCGAGCTGGGATACACGGTCGGCATTGACGGCACCTACGGGCAGAGAACCGCGGAAGCGCTGATGAGGTATCAGGCAGACAGGGGGCTGGAAGCCACCGGAGTCACGGACTATCTGACCTGGGAGACCCTCATCAACGAAACCCATTATATGCCCTATGCCTTTTAATGCAGGACTTATCCCAGAATCGCCTTCAAATCCTCCTCCGGAGTGGTGACCGGGGCGATGTGGAAGTTCTCAACCAGATAATTCAGAACATTCTTCGAGAGGAAGGCAGGCAGCGTAGGGCCCAGGCGGATGTTTTGAATTCCCAGATACAGCAGGGTGAGCAGGATGCAGACCGCCTTCTGCTCATACCAGCTCAGTATCATGGACAACGGAAGATCATTGACTCCGCAGTCAAATGCCTTTGCCAGCGCGAGCGCAATCTGAATCGCGGAATACGCGTCATTACACTGTCCGATGTCCAGAATTCTCGGCAGCCCTCCGATGGTTCCCAGATCCAGATCATGGAACCGGTACTTGCCGCAGGCCAGCGTAAGAACCACCGTATCGGCGGGCGTCTGCTTTACGAAGTCCGTATAATAGCTGCGTCCCGGCCTTGCGCCGTCACATCCGCCGACCAGGAAGAAGTGCCGGATTGCTCCGCTCTTCACTGCATCGATCACCGTATCCGCAGCCGAGAGAACCGCATTCCTTGCAAATCCCGTCATCACAGACCCGCCCTGGTTCGCCCCGGTCAAGGTCTGATCGCTGTCAAATCCGCCAAGCTCCAGTGCCTTCTCAATCACGGGAGTGAAATCCCTCTCGGAATCAATGTGCACAATCCCCGGATACCCCACCGCTTCCGTTGTAAAGATCCGATCCGAATACTCCGGCTTCGGCGGCATCAGGCAGTTCGAGGTATAGAGAATGGGCGCGGGAAGATTTGCGAATTCCTTCTGCTGATTCTGCCACGCGGTTCCGAAATTCCCCTTCAGATGCGCATATTTCTTAAGCTCCGGATAGGCGTGGGCGGGCAGCATCTCCCCGTGGGTATAGATGTTAATCCCCTTCCCCTCGGTCTGTTCGAGCAGGCATTTTAAGTCATATAAATCATGGCCCGTTACTACAATGAACGGTCCCTTCTCAACGGTCAGGCTGACGCGAACCGGCTCGGGATGTCCGAAGGTCTCCGTATTCGCCTGATCCAGAAGCTCCATACAGGTCAGGTTCACCTTGCCGACCTCCATCACGACGGGAAGAAGCTCATCCATTCCCCACTCATCCATTCCAACCGCATAGAGCGCCTTGTATAAGAAGCGATAGACCTCCTCACTGTGATATCCAAGTACAGCGGCATGGAACGCATACGCGGCCATCCCGCGGATTCCAAAGAGAATCAGGGACTTTAAGCTGCGGATATCCTCATCCGCATTCCAGACCCGGTTCATGTCATAGTCCTGATTCTTGCCGCAGGAGGACGCACATTCAAAGCAGAGGGGAACCATTCTCCTCTTTTCTTCCTCCACCCGGTCAATCAGCTCCTGTAATGCTTCGTTATCAAAATTTACATTCGTCAGGGTGGCGAACAGCCCCTCCAGCACAAGATGGTTGGTGGCGTCATTCACCAGATGATCATTCCCCTCCACCGATCTTGCAAGACCAATCAGGGCCCCGGTGAGCCTGTCCTGAAGCTGCGCGGTGTCCTCCTTCTTGCCGCAGACACCCGCTTTCCCCGTACAGCCCGCACACTTTGCCGTCTGTTCACACTGAAAACAAAACATATTTTTCTTCTCCTTTCCTGCTCTGCTCCATCATCCCGCGAATCCCGCTACAGAATCGTACCGTTTGCCGAAATCGTAACAATCTCGAAGGGAATCTCCTTCCCGCACCCCGCTGCGGCGCTCTGCACCGCTCTGGCAAGGCCGCCGCAGCACGGTACCTGCATCCGGACCACGGTAACGCTCTTAATCTCATTCTGCGAGAGAATCTGGGTCAGCTTCTGCGCATAATCCGCGTCATCCAACTTCGGACATCCAATGAATGTCACCCGGTTCCTCATAAATCTGGCATGGAATCCGCCGTAGGCATACGCGGTGCAGTCCGCCGCAATCAACAGATCCGCGCCGTCAAACCAGGACGCATTCACCGGAACAAGCCTTAACTGAACCGGAAAGTTCTGCAGCTGACTCTTCACCTCCCTGTCTTCTCCGTCCTCAGAGGTCGGAATGGTCTGACATGCGCTGCCCGGACATCCGCAGGGAAGCGAAGCCTTCTTTGACGTTTCCGATTCCTTTGCTTTCTTCGCGGCCAGTACGGCTGCCTCATCATACGCGGGCGCCTCCCGCTCCTCGAAGGTAATTGCCCCCGTCGGGCAGGCCGGGAGACAATCCCCTAACCCGTCGCAGTAATCCTCGCGAAGCAGCTTCGCCTTACCGCCCTCCATACCGATTGCTCCCTCGTGACAGGCGGCGGCGCACAGCCCGCAGCCATTGCATTTCTCTTCATTAATCGTGATAATTCTTCGAATCATGTCAGCCTCTCCTTTCTGCGCCGATTATATAACAGAAAAGCCCCGGATGATGTTGCACAGGCAACATATCCGGGGTCTCTTCTTCTCTTTGTCGAATGACAGCATTACAGAATCCGAAAGCAATTCCTGTCGTAGTCGATCAGGCCCTCCTCCCTCATGCGGGCCAGCTCCCTCGTCAAAGCGGAGCGATCCGCGCAGAGAAACTCCGCCATCTCCGTCCTGCCAAGCGGGACCTCGAAGTATTTTGAGCCGCACTCCTCGCTCTGCCATGAAAGATAGGCCAGAATCTTCTGCCGGAGCGTCTTCTTGGAAATCACATCGACCTTGTGCAGGAGCTTACGGTTGCGGTCGGCTATGATTCGGACCATGTTCTCAATCAAACGGTGATGAAAGACGCAGGCCATGCCGCAGGTGTGCATCACCTTCTGGAACGGCAGGAACAAAATCCTCGCATCCTCCGCCGCCGTGAACGTTACGACGGACCGGGCGTCTCTGCCGCAGGCAAAGGTTTCTCCAAACAGCCCGTCCTGGTACACCCGCTCTAACAGCGTCTTATTTCCCCACACATCCTCTTTAATCATATCCACGGCTCCGGCAATCAGAATTCCAATATAGGAGAGCTGCTCCTCCTCCGTAACGATCATCTCCCCCTTCCTGTAAGAAGCGGTGCGATAACCGATGCATCCAAGCACAGCCTCCCTCTCATCCGGCCGGATGCCGTCGAACAGTGGGGACTTCACCTGCATCAACAAATCACGCATGATGCCGTCCACCACCGCTTACGATTTCCTCACAATCTTCGTCATTCCGCCCATGTAAGGCTGCAGAACCTCAGGGATATTCACGCTTCCGTCCGCGTTCAGATTGTTCTCAAGGAACGCAATCAGCATTCTCGGCGGAGCCACAACCGTATTGTTCAGCGTATGCGCGAAATACTTCCCGTTCTCTCCGGCCACGCGGATCTTTAAGCGGCGCGCCTGCGCATCGCCTAAGTTCGAGCAGCTTCCCACCTCAAAATACTTCTTCTGTCTGGGAGACCACGCCTCCACATCCACGGACTTCACCTTCAGATCCGCCAGATCACCCGAGCAGCACTCCAGCGTCCTCACCGGAATATCCAGAGAGCGGAAGAAATCCACCGTATTCTTCCACAGCCTGTCATACCACTGCATGCTCTCCTCCGGTCTGCACACCACGATCATCTCCTGCTTCTCGAACTGATGAATCCGGTACACGCCGCGCTCCTCCAGACCGTGAGCGCCCTTCTCCTTGCGGAAGCACGGGGAATAGCTGGTCAGAGTGTACGGAAGCGACTCCTCCGGGAGAATCGTATCAATGAACTTGCCAATCATCGAATGCTCGCTGGTTCCGATCAGATACAGATCCTCTCCCTCAATCTTATACATCATGGCATCCATTTCCGCGAAGCTCATAACGCCTGTTACCACATCGCTGCGAATCATGAACGGAGGCACGCAGTATGTGAATCCGCGGTTAATCATGAAGTCCCTCGCGTAAGAAATCACGGCGGAGTGAAGCCTTGCGATATCTCCCATCAGATAATAGAAGCCGTTCCCCGCAACCTTCCTGGCGCTGTCCAGATCAATCCCTCCGAAGCTTTCCATGATCTCCGTATGATACGGAATCTCATAATCCGGAACCACGGGCTCGCCGAAGCGCTCCAGCTCCACGTTCTCGCTGTCGTCCTTCCCAATCGGCACGCTCGGATCAATGATGTTCGGAATCGTCATCATAATCTTCTTAATCCGCTCCTGAAGATCGGTCTCCTTCGCCTCCAGCGCAGCCAGGCGCTCGGACTCCTCCGTCACCTTCTTCTTCATCTCCTCCGCTTCCGCCTTCAGACCCTTCGCCATCAGGCCGCCGATCTGCTTTGAGATCTTATTTCTCTCCGCGCGCAGGCTGTCCGCCTCCTGCTTCGCACTCCTGCTCTCCCGATCCAGTTCGATCACCTCATCAACCAGAGGCAGCTTCGCATCCTGGAACTTATTCTTAATATTCTGCTTCACAATGTCGGGGTTCTCCCGGACAAATTTAATATCTAACATGGCATATCCTCTCTTTCGATTCTATTCTCCGGCCACTGCCATCTCGGACACCCTGACACAGGGCGCTCCATAGCGCGTGCCGCCCCTGGGCACTCCGAACTTCACCTCATTGCCGACGGCTTCTATCTTCTTTAAAAGCTCGAAGAAATTCCCCGCTATCGTAAAGGACTGAACCGGTCTTGCGGCCCTTCCTCCCTCGATCACAAATCCCCGGCACTCCAGGGAGAAATCCCCCGTCACCGCGTTGGTACCGGCATGCAGCCCCTGAAGCTGCGTCACATAGATTCCGCCCTCTGCCTTCGCAAAAAGCTCCTCCTGCGTCTGTGTTCCGGGCTCGATATAAAAGCTGTACGGCGCAATGGTGACGGCTCCCGCATAGCCCGCTCTGGCCGCATTGCCCGTGCTTGCAGCTTTCGCCTTCGCCGCGGTCTTCCTGTTATGCAGAAGCGTCCTTAGCACGCCCTTCTCAATCACGTTCTTCTTCCTCGTGGCAACGCCCTCCGCGTCAAAGGGCTGCTGCGCCGGATACCCCGGATAGAACGGATCGTCCACAAGCGTGAGGCATTCCGCCGCGATGTTTTCTCCCTCTCTGCCTCTTAGCAGTGAAAGTCCCTTCTGCGCATTCTCCGCTGAGAAAACTTCGAAGAAGGAGCGCAGCAGCGCGCCCATCTGCGTATCCTTCAATACAACCGGATACCGGCCTGTCGCAGCCGTTCCGGCTCCAATCGTGGAAACGGCCCTCTCTACGGCCTCTCTGGCTGTCTCATCCGCAGAAATCTCCGGGATGGGCGCAAAGCGGTACTCCATTCCGTCATACATCGAGCCGTCCTGCTTCACAATGGCGCTCACATAGGCCGCAGACCCGGAGATCCTGTTCTTCAGATCCAGTCCCCTGGAATTATAGATCCGTACGGTCTTCTCCGTCACCATGACCGCGCTCTGGGTCCCATCCGCAACTCTCTCATCCGCCGCATAGGCCGCTTCCTGACAGGCAAGCGCCAGCCGGATCAGATCCTTGGTCGGCGCCGTCTCTTCTGCCTGCGTTGTCTTCTCCTCATACGTATCGCCTGCCTCATGCAGGGAAACCTCATCCGCGCTCTCGATTAACTCCGCATTCGCAATGGCAGCAGATACCAGCCTTGCGGCCTCCTCCTTCGAGCACACCTCCGTCGCGGCATATCCCGGCTTCCCGTTCCAGATACAGCGCAGGCAGATTCCGAACCCGGTCTCCGAGGAGAACTGGCTGATCTCATGCAGGTATGTCTCCACGCTCTGCGCGCTGCTTTCCTCCGAATAGATCTCATACTCCCTGACTCCGGCCGCCTCGGCCGCCTCAATCAGGGCCTGCTTCATTTCCTCATAATTCATTCTGCCACCCCCTAACGTCCGCCGACCGTAATGGAAGAAACGCGGATCAGCGGCTGGCCGACATCCGTCGGGATACTTCCGCTCGCCGCCCCGCACATTCCCTGCGCCGTCATCAGATTCTGTCCAATCATATCAATGTTCATCAGCACCTCGGAGCCCTTCCCGATCAGGCTGGCTCCCCGGACCGGCTCCGCAATCCTGCCGCCGCGGATCAGATACCCTTCCGTAACCGCGAAATTAAACTCTCCCGTAACCGGATTCACCGAACCTCCGCCCATGCTCTTCGCGTACAGGCCGTATTCAATCGAGGCAATAATATCCTCATTCCGATCCGGACCGTTCGCAATATACGTATTCGTCATCCGGGAGGTCGGCTCGAAGGTATAATCCTGACGGCGGCCGGAACCCGTTGAGGGAAGCCCCATTCTTCGTCCGTTCAGCCTGTCCACCATATAGGACTTAAGGATTCCGTTCTCAATCAGGATCTTCTTCTGCGCCGGAACTCCCTCATCGTCAATATTCATCGATCCCCACGCATTCGGAATCGTTCCGTCATCAATAGCGGTCAGCTTGGAATTCGCGATCTGCTGTCCGAGCTTTCCCGCGAACTGAGACTGTCCCATCGAGACGGCGGACGCCTCCAGCGAATGCCCGCAGGCCTCATGGAAGATCACCCCGCCGAATCCGTTCTCAATCGCCACCGTCATCTTTCCCGCCGGACAATACCCGGCATGCAGCATGGTCACCGCCTGCCTGGCGGCCTTTCGTCCCACTTCCTTCGGGGAAATCAGTTCGAACATCTCCAGTCCCATCCGCCGTCCCGGAGCATAATAGCCGGACTGATTCTCTCCGCCGCCGCTTGCAACCGCATTCACGGAAATCCTGGTGCGGATCTGGCGGTCCGTCGTATACAGTCCTTCGCTGTTCGCGATCAGAATCCTTCGGTCCACATCCAAAATCGATCCCTGCACCTGCGAGATTTCTTCATGATACTCTCTCGCGGCATAGCAGGCCTCCCTTAACAGATCCGCCTTCCTTGCCCCCTGCACCGAAGACGGGACAATCCGGATCGGATGAACATCCCCGAAGATCCGCTCATCAAGCCGGACCCCGTCATTCTCTCTAACCGAATCCAGAGTATCCGCCACGCGCTTCGCGCACGCAAGCAGCCCTTCTCTGGTCAGGAGCGCCGTGGATGCGTACACGCTCCGGGTTCCTTTCAGAATCCGGACCCCGGCGCCTGCCTTTCTCTGATCCTGAACCGCGTCAATTCCGGAATCCACCATCGAGATCCGATTCTGCCTCGTATCCTCCGCGTACAGCTCGGCAAAGTCCGCGCCGCTTGCCAGAGCCGCGTCCAGAACCTCCTGTGCAAGCTCCTTTGCTATCTCTATCATAATGCCTCCTTCCTTAAGCCACTCTGTTCCTGTCCTCCCCGCGCAGATAGGCACAGATATTCTCATAGACCTCCTTCGCGCACCGCTGCCTTGCCTCAACGGTCGCCCAGGCAATATGCGGCGTAATAATCAGCTTCGTGCTGTCCTGCACCGCAAGCAGGGGATTATCCGCCGCCATCGGCTCCTCGGTCAGAACATCAAGTCCCGCGCCCGCGATCCTTCCCTCAAGCAGAGCGGCCGCAAGCGCCTCCTGATTCACAATCGGCCCGCGCCCAAGATTCAGCAGGATCGCCGACGGCTTCATCTGCGCGATCTCCTCCCTGCCAATCAGATTCTCGGTCGCGGCAGTAAGCGGCGCGTGAATCGAAATAATATCCGACTGCGACAAAAGCTCCGGAAGGGAGAGTCTCTCATAAACCGGATTATTATTCTTCCCGGAGGTCGAATAATACGACACCTGACAGCCAAACGCAGACGCCAC
>CALWGS010000153.1 GCA_944380155.1 uncultured Lachnospiraceae bacterium | reverse complement strand
GCTGCGGCGGATCGGGCTTCCCTGCTTCGAGCCGCGCGGGGCGTTCTATGTATTCCCCTGCATCAAAGGCTTCCGTATGACATCGGACGAGTTCGCGACCAGGCTGTTGATGGAAGAGAAGGTTGCGGTGGTTCCCGGAACCGCCTTCGGGGACTGCGGGGAAGGATTCCTGCGGATCTCTTATGCGTATTCGATTGACAATCTCAAGAAGGCGCTGGAGCGGATTGAGCGCTTTGTCGGCAGGCTGAGGGAAGAGCAGGGCATAGCAGAGCATGTAGAAGCATGAGGATAGAAAGAAGGACGTTATGAATATTGTACTGCTGGAGCCCGAGATACCGGCCAATACCGGCAATATCGGGCGAACCTGCGCGGCAACCGGAACCAGGCTGCATCTGATTGAGCCCCTCGGGTTCTCGCTGGATGAGAAGCACCTGCGAAGGGCCGGAATGGATTACTGGAAGGCAATGGATGTGACTGTGGACGGGAAAGATGAGGACTTTCTGAGGCGGAATCCGAACGCTGTCATCTATATGGCGACAACCAAGGCGAGACAGTGCTATACAGAGGTACGCTATGAACCGGCCTGCTATCTGATGTTCGGCAAGGAGAGCGCCGGGATTCCGGAGGAGCTGCTGGTCACAAATGAAAGGAACTGCATCCGGATTCCGATGATGGGAGAGTTCCGCTCGCTGAACCTGTCGAATTCCGCTGCCATTGTGCTGTACGAGGCGCTCAGGCAGGGCGGGTTCGAGCATATGAACAGGCAGGGAGAGCTTCACCGGCTGCACTGGAAGGAATGAGGGCGGTAAAGAGAGGTCATTTATGAGCAAAATGAAATGGGACAGGAAACAGGGCGGGGTTCCATCCTCCGTTAAAATCAATATTGCGCTGATCCTGGTATTCTTCCTGCTGTTGATCTGGGGAGGGTATCTGGTGAGGGATAAGCTGTTGATGAACGCGAATGAGATGGGGACTTATCTTGCTCAAAGCTATGCGACGGAGGAGGAGAACCGGATGTCTGTCTACCGGCTTTTGCTCAGGCTGGGCGCTTTCTATCTGGAGGGGGAGCTTGAGGGGAATCCGGATACCGGGGAGCTTGAGGAGTGGTTGGCTCGGTATTCTGAGAATATCTCCGATACGCTTGGAGCGGACATTATCGATCCGTTTGCCGTGGTGGACGGCCGGATTGCGGCGGCGGTTCCGTGGGAGGGGGATGCGCACTATGACTATGAAGGTACGGAATGGTATCAGGACGCAATCGCGGCCCAGGGGGAGATTATCTATACCGATGCGTATACCGACGCGATTACGGGCGAACGTGTCGTAACAATCGCGGCCCAGGTTGGAACGGGCAGCGACGTACTCGCCTTTGATATTTTTGTAGAGAATTTTCACGCACACGAGAACAGGGCGGACATTCCGCAGGACAGCACGTATTTTCTGTTTGACGCAAGCGGGCAGCTCCTCTATACGGCCGGCGACGGTGATCTGGATATGACGGCTCCGGAAACGCGGGAGTATGTGGAGCAGCTGCTGGAGCGGATTCAAAGCGGAAGCCTGGAAGGGTATGCCTCTTCCATCCGGGACCTCTCCGATCGGAACCGGGGTGTGTATTACTATTATATGGACAACGGCTGGCTGTCCGTGATTACGATTCCTCTGAGGAATATTCTGCAGGACGGCTGGAACGGAGTCATTGTCGCGCTTGCCGTCATTGGTCTGGCGCTTATTCTGACGCTTGCCGGAAGCATGATCCGGGCATATCTGGGGGAGCGGATGGTAAAGCATACCTCTGATACTCTTAAGATTCTTGGTGATACCTTCTATGCAATTTATCGGGTCAATTATGAGGAGGGGACGTATGAGACGGTCAAAAGCTCCGATGATGTAAAGGAGCAGCTTGGACGGAGGGGTTCCTATCAGCATCTGCTTGAGGTGGTGAAGGAAGTTGTTGAGGAACGGGTCTATGAGGAATTCGAGCAAAGCTTCTCCCTTGAAAATATACACAGACTGGTTGAGAACCAAATATTTGAATACGGCGGAGATTATCAGAGAAAGTTCGGCGAGGAGTCGAAATGGGTCAGTATTAAAATCATCTATAACAAAGCATTAAATCTAAACGAAGTCATTATGTGTTTCCGGGAAATCGACGCGCAGAAGCGGATTCAGCTTCAGAATCAGCTCCTGCTTGAGAACGCGCTCAGTTCGGCCAGGCAGATGGCGAAGAAGAAGAGTGCCCTCTTCAGCAGTGTATCCCACGATATGCGCACACCCTTAAATGCGATTATCGGACTGTCCGAACTCACACGCAGGTACGGAGAGGACCCGGTGAAGCGGAATGAATATATGGATAAAATTGGGCAGGCGGGCAGGCAGCTGCTGACGCTGGTGAATGATATCCTGGATCTGTCGCGCATGGAGCAAAAGGGAGAGGGGGAGATGAATTATGCCCCAATGGATTTGGAGAAATGCGTGCGAAGCGCCGCGGCGCTGTTTGAAGAGCAGGCCGAGCAGGAGGGAAAGCATATTACGGTCAGGACGGATGCAGAGGAATCCATGGTGTATTGCGATGAGTTCCGGATGAACCAGATTCTCAATAACCTGCTTTCCAATGCGATCAAATACAGCAGAAGCGGGGATGCGATCACCGTGGAGCTCAGGCTGATTTCCCGTCAGGAGAAGCGGGGAAAGTATCAGATTATCGTGCAGGATACCGGTATTGGTATGTCGAAGGAATTCCTCGGGCAGATCTTTGAACCGTTCGCAAGGGAAACGACATTCTCTCCGGTCAAGATTATCGGGACGGGCCTTGGAATGCCGATTGTCAAGGGTCTGGTTCAGCAGATGAGCGGAGAAATTACGGTTGAGAGCAAACTTGGCAGGGGAAGCAGATTCACGGTTACGGTACCGTTCACCATTGTAGATCAAGAAGAGGCCGAACCCTTGCTTCCCGCAAAGGAAAACGGGATCGAGGAGTTTAGTCTGAAGGGAAAACAGATCCTGGTGGCGGAGGATACTGAGCTTAATATGGAGATTATGACGGAATGCCTGTGCACGGCGGGAGCAAAGGTAATTCAGGCCTGGAACGGAAGGGAGGCGGCGGAGCTCTTTGCTTCAATGGAGGAGGGATCCGTTGACGCGATTCTGATGGATATGCAGATGCCGGAAATGGATGGCTGCGAGGCGTGCGAGCGGATTCGGAGCATGAATCGGGCGGACGCGAAGACGGTTCCCGTGATCGCGGTTACGGCCAATGCCTTTGCCGAGGATATTGCCAGGACGACGAAGGCGGGAATGAACGGGCATATCGCGAAGCCGATTGACTTTAAGGTTCTGGCGCAGGTGCTTCAAAAGACTTTGGATCAGATGGTGTAATTGTATGTTGGAAAAGGAGAATGGTATGAAAGGGAACCAGAGATATATCCTCCCTATCTACCTGAAGGTTCTGTTCCGTCTGATAAGATGGATGGGATCGGGGAGAATTCATGCAGAGGCGGTAGATTTGAGAAAGATTTTGTGAGTTTACTACATTACATTGGAGGAAACGGTTATGAGATTTTTTTGGAGAAGCAAGATTATGCATTATATTACGTCAGCCGTCTTTGTCATTGCAACTCTTTGGTTTGTGCGTCTGATCATGTCAGGTGAGTTGGAGCTTGGAAATGTTGTCTTCTATTTGCTTTTACTTCTGTACAGGTACACGATTAAAAATATAGTGAAGGATGCCCAGGAAGACTTGGAGGCGCTCAGGAACATGGTAAGACAGTTACAGCAGGAAGAGAAAGGAATATTGGATCAAGAGGAAATCGGATGAAGGAATTAAAGGGGATCTACGGCGGCAGAGCCGGTCTGGCTGCCGCGTTCGCGGCCGTGATCGGGAAGAATTTCTTTGCCGCCGCCTTTGCGCTTGCGGAAGCGGAGTTCATTGATGTGATTGCCCAGGGGCGGGCAGAGGAGGCGGATTTCATCGGAATCGGAGTGCTCTTTCTTGGCATGATCGGGTGCGCGGTTTGGAATACCAGGATGCTCTCCGCGCTGTATCGGAGGATTACCGGGAATCTGAAGGAGAGAGTTCTCGGCGCATATTTTCTGAAGGCGGGACGGCAGCCTGTGAAGGAGAAGGAGAGTCTGGCGTTCTTAACCAATGATCTGGAAGTTGTAATTGACTGCCATTATACGATGCGGCTGAATCTGGCCTTCGATCTGATTGAGCTTGCCTTCTCCTGCGCGGCGCTTTTATTCGTGGATTGGAGGCTCGGGCTGGTGATGTGCGGATTAACACTGCTCTCCTCCCGGGGGATTGACAGGCTGAGCGAACGCCTGGCCGGATATCAGAATGCCTGCCAGGAGGCGGCGGGAAATTTCACAGCCGGCGTGATGGGGATTCTTCAGGGCTTCCTGCCGGTTCATAATTACCGGATGGAAGCTGCGGCGGAGGCGGAATATGACCGGAAGAGCGCCGCTTATGAGGAACGGAAGTATTTGCTTGAGAAGAAGCGGCTTCAGACAGAGCTCTTTGGTGTGTTAAGCAACCTGGCAATCTATTCCCTTGTGATGATTCTGGGCGGGTGGTTCGCACTTCGGGGGATGGGCGGTCTTGGAGAACTGATTGCCGCTGTTTCTCTGTCGGGGACCGCGGTGACATCCCTGAATCTGTTCAATCAGCACCTTGCCTTGAAGAAGGGGGCGAAGGATGTGACAGAGAAGGTGGCGGATTATGTTCTTTCGGAGACGGAGGAGCCCATGCAGGCTATTTCCCCACAGGAGAATGCGGCCCGGAAGGAGGATCTGCCTTTGCGGGAGGTGTTTCTCCAGAAGATGTCAGAGTATCAGAAGCTCTCTTTGTGTATCGGTGAAGAACGTCTGGAGCCGGAAGAAGTGCTGCGCGCAGAGCATCTTACCTTCGCCTATGACTCCGGACGGGTCCTGCTTGATGATGTCAGCCTGACGCTGCGCAGGGGCAGGCGTTATGCTCTGGCGGGGCCAAGCGGGGAGGGAAAGACGACCCTGCTTGAGCTCCTTGCGGGGCGTGTGCTTCCCGATGCGGGACGCATAGTTTTGGGCGTGAATGATGGTACGGATTCGGCAGAGGCTAAGAAGGGGTCTGAGATTGCGTACCTGGCGCAGAATCCGACCGTGTTTGAGGGAAGTGTCCGGGAGAATATCTGCATGTTTGAGCCGAATCCGGATCCGGAGCGGCTGCGGCTTGCGGCGGAGCGCGCGGGGCTGACGCGGGACGGGGAGGGATTCCTTGATACCGCGGTGAAGGCCTTCGGGGCGAACCTCTCCGGAGGACAGCGCCAGAGGATCGCAATCGCGAGGGTTCTGTACTCCGGGCGTCCGATTCTCCTGTTCGATGAGATGCTGTCCGCGTTGGATGATGATACGGCGGACTATGTGGAGGAACAGGTTTTGACCCGCAGTCAGGACGCTGTCATTGTTCATGTTACGCATAAAATCTTTCAGAGAGAGCGGTACGATGAGATTCTGACGCTGAAGAATGGGAGGCTGATCCATGAGAACAATCATTAAGAAGGAGCCGGGACGTTTCTTTGCCGCAATGCTTGCGGGAATGTTAAGGAGCGTGGCGGCGATGGGCACGGCGCTTCTGATTCAGTCCATGACGGCGTCGGTTCTGTCGGAGGATACGGACGGATTCCGGGTATTTGCCGTGATGTCCGTGTGTTATGTGGCGGGATATGGTATCCTCTATTATCTGGCCGGAATTGCGGGACTTTCTCTCGGGAAGAAGGTCCGGCTCATGATGAAGAAGGGAATCTTTGGGGCAATCCTGTATCTGAAGGGCGAGGACTTTACGCGCAGGACGGAGAACGGGCATCTGGCGTATCTGAACCAGAGTACGGATACGCTTGAGTCGGATTATGTAAACAAGTGGCTTGAGCTTGTGTATCAGAGCGTCTCCTTCCTTGCGGCGGTTGCCCTGATGTCTTATTTTAACGCAATGCTTGCCGTGCTGCTGTTGTTTCTGGGCGGGTGTTATCTGATTACCGGGAAGTACCTGAATCAGAAATTATCCGATTGTGTCCAGAAGCTGCTGCGGTGTCAGGAGAGCGAGGCGCAGAGCCTGCAGGAGTTGATCTGGGGGAATAGAGATATCGTGCAGTACGGCGCGGGAGAACGAATGGCCCGGCGTCATATGGAGCGGGTGAAGGAAACGGCGGGGATCTATTACAGGAGAAATATTCTGAACTCGCTGTATTTTCTCCTGTTCTTGCAGATGATGAACGCGATGAGCCTGGTGATTCTCTACGCGGGAGCGCTGATGAATGCCAGAGGTGCCGGAATGATTTCCCTTGGAAGTATGCTGGCGATGCAGGAGATGACCGTCTATCTGACTCGGCCTGTTACGGCGATTGGGGAAGCCTGGACAAGGATTCAGGGAACCCGAGGGCTTCGCGGGGAACTAAAGGAGCTGGTGAGGAAGGGGCAGACAGGCAGGGAGGGCTGGCTTGTGCCAAGGCAGCCGTCAATTCCTCAGACCGATCTGGTACTGGAGCATGTCGATCTGGGATATGACGGCAG
>CALWGS010000152.1 GCA_944380155.1 uncultured Lachnospiraceae bacterium | reverse complement strand
GCCAACGGAGGCGTGCTGATGGAGCCGTACCTGATCGATTCGGTTGTGAGCGCGGACGGAGATGTGGTGGAGAAGAACCGCCCCGAGAGTTACGGTGCGCTGATGACGCCGTCGGAGGCCGGGATTCTGACGGAGTATATGAAAGCGGCGGTGGAGGAGGGAACGGCTTCGGCGCTGGCGGATTACCCTGTCGAGGTGGCAGGAAAGACGGGAAGCGCGGAATATGAGACCGGGAAGGAGTCCCATCCCTGGTTCATCTGCTTCGCCCCAGCCGACAATCCCGAGATTGCAATCAGCGTGATTGTGGAATCCTCGGGCAGCGGGAGCCGGTACGCGCTTCCGGCAGCAAGGGAGGTCCTTGACGCATATTTCTCAGAAGACTGATTTTTCTTGCAAAAGGAAAGGAATTGAGCTATACTGTGGAATGTAAGACGGCAGATAACAGTGCCGAAGGAACAGGAAGGGCATAACAGATTATGATGAGATTGTGCAGCATTGCCAGCGGGAGCAGCGGGAACTGCGTTTATGTGGGAACGGAGAATACACATCTTCTCGTGGATGCGGGAATCAGCGGCAGACGGATTGAGAACGGACTGAAGGAATTCCACACGGCGCCGGATCAGCTGTCCGGTGTATTTGTAACACACGAGCATTCGGATCATATTCAGGGGCTCGGAGTGCTTTCCAGAAGATATCACCTGCCGATATACGGAACGAAGGAGACTCTGGATTCTCTGACGAAGGCTCCAGGGATCGGGAAGATAGACGAGAGCCTGTTCTGTCCGGTGGTGCCGGATCAGCCTTTGGAGGTCGGGGATATCAGGGTGAATCCTTTTTCCATCCCGCATGACGCGGCGAATCCGGTCTGTTATACCTTCGAGTCGGGCGGCCATAAGCTTGGAATGGCAACGGATCTCGGAACCTATGACGGCTATATCATAGAGAAGCTGTCCGGATCAGAGATTTTATACCTTGAGGCGAACCATGATGTGAACATGCTGATGGCGGGGGCGTATCCGTATGCTTTAAAGCAGCGGATTCTCGGAAGGCGGGGACATTTGTCCAATGACAGCTGCGCAGGTCTGATCTGTGAGCTGCTCCACGAAGGGCTTCAGAGCATCGCGCTTGCACATCTGAGCAGGGAGAATAATTACGCGGAGCTTGCGTATGAGACCGTGCGCTGTGAGGTGGAGGGACATGTCTGCGGCATGGCATGTCCTGCAATTTGTGTGGCCGGCCGTGATGTCCCGACCGGGATTGCGGCTCTGGCATGACGAAAAGAGGAAAGATACCGCGTATGCGGCGGAAAGGAAGATGAGAGATGGACAGAACCATTATAACCGTAGTAGGAAAGGACTGCGTCGGGATTATTGCGAGGGTATGTACCTATCTTGCGAAGAATCAGGTGAATATTTTGGATATCAGTCAGACGATTGTGCAGGGATTCTTCAATATGATGATGATCGTGGACACGAATGAATGCCCGAAGAATTTCACCGAGTTCGCAACGGATCTTGAGGAGCTCGGCAGGGAGATCGGCGTTGCGATCAAAGCGCAGCGGGAGGATATCTTCGACATGATGCATCGGATATAGGAGGCTTTCGGAAGAATGATTAACATTAATGAGGTGATTGAAACCAATCAGATGATCGAGCATGAGAATCTGGATGTGAGGACCATAACGCTCGGCATCAGCCTGCTCGATTGTATTGACAGTAATTTATCTGAATTGAATCGCAGAATCTATGAGAAAATAACTGCAACGGCGAAGAATCTTGTGGGTGTGGGCACGGAGCTTGAGCGCCGGTACGGAATCCCGATTGTTAACAAACGAATCTCTATTACTCCGGCGGCATTAATCGGGGCTTCGGCCTGCAAGGGACCGGAGGATTTTGTCGCCATTGCAAGAACCCTGGATCGGGCGGCAGCCGAGGTCGGCGTTAATTTTATCGGCGGGTTCTCCGCTCTGGTATCTAAAGGAATGACGCAGGCAGACAGGAATCTGATTCTTGCAATTCCGGAAGCGCTGGCTGTTACGGAGCGCGTGTGCAGTTCCGTGAATGTGGGATCGACTAAGACAGGAATTGATATGGATGCTGTCAAGCTCCTTGGCGAGGTGATCCTTGCGACGGCAGAAAGGACAAAGGAGAAGGATTCCTTAGGCTGCGCCAAGCTGGTTGTCTTCTGCAATGCTCCGGATGATAATCCGTTCATGGCAGGCGCGTTTCACGGCGTAACAGAGGGAGACGCGGTGATTAATGTCGGCGTCAGCGGACCCGGAGTTGTGAAGAAGGCGCTTGAGAGCGTGCGGGGAGAGGGATTCGAGGAGTTGTGCGAGACCATTAAGAAGACCGCGTTCAAGATTACCAGAGTCGGACAGTTAGTCGCAAGAGAGGCTTCGAAGATGCTTCATGTTCCCTTCGGTATTGTGGACTTATCCCTCGCCCCGACTCCGGCTATCGGGGATTCGGTCGCCGAGATTTTGAAGGAGATCGGGCTTGAGCATCCCGGGGCGCCCGGAACAACGGCTGCGCTGGCGCTTTTGAATGACCAGGTTAAGAAGGGCGGCGTGATGGCGTCTTCTTATGTCGGCGGATTAAGCGGAGCGTTCATCCCGGTGAGCGAGGATCAGGGGATGATTGACGCAGTACAGGCCGGTGCCCTGACCCTCGAGAAGTTAGAGGCCATGACCTGTGTCTGCTCGGTGGGGCTTGATATGATTGCAATACCGGGGGATACGAAGGCGTCTACCATCTCTGGGATTATTGCGGATGAGATGGCAATCGGCATGGTGAACCAGAAGACAACTGCCGTGAGACTGATTCCGGTGATTGGAAAGGGAGTCGGGGATATTGTCGAGTTTGGCGGACTTCTTGGATATGCTCCGATTATGCCGGTTAATTCCTTCTCCTGTGAAGCGTTTACGGGGAGGGGCGGACGGATTCCGGCACCGATTCACAGCTTTAAGAATTAGACAAAGGGGGTTTTGATTCATGACAATTGAGGAGATGTATCAGAAATACGACTATAAGAATGTTCTGCGTTATTTCTGCGAGATATCAAGAGTTCCGAGGGGATCGGGACATAACGAGAAGATCAGCGCGTATCTGGCAGAGTTCGCCAAGGAGCACGGGATCTCCTGCGTGCAGGATGAGTCGTTAAATATTATCATGTATAAGCCGGCAACGAAGGGTTATGAGGAGCATACGCCCGTGATCATACAGGGGCATATGGACATGGTCTGTGTGACGGAGCCGGGAGTGCCGCATGATTTCATCAATGAGCCGCTGGATCTCTTCGTGGAGAATGGATATATCGGAGCCAGAGGAACGACTCTGGGAGGGGATGACGGAATCGCGGTTGCCATGGGGCTGGCACTGATGGCAGATAATACCATTTCGCATCCGGCGCTGGAGCTTGTGATTACAACGGATGAAGAAACCGGCATGGACGGGGCGAAGAATCTGGATCCGTCGCTGCTGAAGGGACGGTATCTGCTGAATCTGGATTCCGAAGAAGAAGGAACGGTTCTGGCGGGCTGCGCGGGAGGACTCAGTGCCGAGATCATCCTGCCGCTTAAGAAGGAATATGCCGGGGGCCATAAGTTCCGTGTGACGGTTTCGGGTCTTTTGGGAGGACATTCCGGATCTGAGATTAACAGGAACAGAGCCAATGCGGTGCTTCTGCTTGCCAGATATCTGTTCGAGGTGAGGGAGTCGGCGGAATATGCCGTAATCTCCATGTCCGGCGGGGAGAAGGGGAATGCGATTCCTTCCCTTGCGCAGGCGGAGATTGTGGTGGATTCGTCAGAGCAGGAGGAATTCAAGGCCGCGACGAAGGCCCTGGTTGAAAAATACAGAAAAGAGCTGGCGGTTTCCGAGCCAGGTGTCGATCTGGTGCTCGAGGAGCAGGGACAGGGCCGTTATGAGATTATGCATCCGACTTCTTTTGAGAAAATCTTATTCCTGTTAATCAATGCTCCGAACGGGGTTCAGACCATGAGTGCATCACTTCCGGGCCTGGTAGAGAGCTCTTTGAATCTCGGGATCTTCGACGCGAAGGGTGAGAGCGCACATTTTAAGTACTCCGTGCGAAGCTCGGTCGGAAGCTATAAGTACTACATCAGGGACAGACTGGCGTATCTGGCGGAATTCATGGGCGCTGAGTTTGTGTCGGGAGCCGAATATCCGGCATGGGAATACAGGACGGATTCCCCGCTCAGAGATCTGTTCGTGCGCGTCTTCCGGGAGGATTACGGGTATGAGCCGAAGGTGGAGGCCATTCATGCGGGACTGGAGTGCGGCCTGATCTGCGAGAAGATCCCGGATATGGATATTGTGTCTCTGGGACCGGATATGCGCGACATCCATACGCCGAAGGAGAGGCTTGGAATTGAATCGTCCATCCGGGTCTACCAATTCATAGAACATCTTCTTGCCGAGATGAAATAAGGACGAAGGACCTTAAGGATTTCGCAAGATTTTTTACTCTGTTTTGACACAAATTCCTGTTACTGTGAGAGGAGGAGTCAACAAATCATCAACAAGGAGATATGCTATGAATGATAAGATACATTCTTCGGATCCTGATACCTCCGGGGACGGCAGAGAGTCTTACGGGGAGGAGCTTGCGGATGAGTTCATGAGAAGCCTCCGTGAGGATCTGGGACGTCAGGTGGAGGAAGAGATTGAAGAAGAGGCTGCGGCGGAATATGATGAGGAGGAGCAGACACCACTGGAGGAGACACAGGGAATGGGACAAAAAAGGAAGCGCAGGAAAAAGAAGTACAAGGCTTTGAAGATCGCCTGCGGGGTTTTCGGGGTTTTAGTGCTTGCGCTGGTATTCCTGGTCGGGACGCCGCCCGGAAGAAGGCTTCTGATCCGGATAGCGGTTTCTTATATTGATAACAACATCGGAAGGGGAGAGGTCGCTGCCACGGATGAGAACGGGGAAGAGCTGACGGACGCAGACGGTAATGTGATTATGGAAGAGGAACGTCCCAACACCCATGAAAGTCCGGCAGATGCGAGAAGCGAAGATTATGTTACGAATATCATGCTGATTGGGATTGAGTCTGTTCTTCCGGGAAGCAGGGCGGATACGATTATGATCGCATCGCTTGATACGAGGGATGACAAGATTAAGCTGACCTCGATCCTTCGGGATACTTATGTGAATATTCCGGGATACGGTATGTCGAAGATCAATGCCGCTTACGGAAGGGGCGGAATTACTTCTATGTACGAGACCATTGAATCCAATTTTGATATCCGTCTGGACGGTTATGTGCTGGTTAATTTTGAAGGACTGGAAGCGATTGTAGACGCGCTTGGAGGGGTATCGATTGAGCTGACCGCGGAGGAAGCGCAGTATCTGAATACCACGAATTATATTTCCAATCCGGAATACCGGAATGTGAAGGAAGGCGTGAATCTGCTGAACGGCAACCAGGTTGTCGGCTACTGCCGCGTGAGGAAGGTGGCAACAGTCGGCGGAGCGAATAATGACTTCGGACGGACCCTTCGCCAGAGAAGGGTGCTGACCGCCATCTTCGAGGGATATAAGTCGAAGGGAATTACGGAACTGCTTGGATTGATGAATACGCTGCTTCCGTACGTTACGACAGATCTGACGGCAAGACAGATGGAGAATCTTCTGGTTGACTTTATCGAAGAGCAGATTACGGAGATTGAGTCCTTAAGGATTCCGGCCGAGGGAGCCTATGTGGGACGCAATGTTGAAGGAGCCGGTTCCGTACTGGATCCGGATCTGGAGGCCAATATCCAGATTATGTACGAATTCATCTTTGGTGATGAAAGCGAAGAAGAGGAAACAACGGCTGCCGAATAGATGCATATGTAAAATTGATGCAAATATCTGGTAGGCATTTGCCAAAAAGTGTGTTATAATGAGAAAAATCCGGGCGGCCCGAAGGGAATTGACTTCCGGCACCCGGGTTTTTTTGTGTTAATTGTATTCTACATATGCGATATGAGGTGTACTGCATGGATGACGAGAAGCGGAATGAGAACGGAGAGTATGATCCGTCGAAGGACGAGGAATTTTATAAGAATTTGACGAAGGCATTCTCTGAGAACGATGAGGATGAGGACGACATTAATCTGGATATTAATACGGATGAAGAATTTCAGTGGATTGATATTGATTCTGCCGCGGCCAGGGAGGACGGGAATTCGAAGGAAGGATCCGGGAATCCGGGCGATCCGGCGGATGGCGGAGATTTGGAAGAGGAATTGTTCGCCAACGCGATGCGGGAGGCAATGAATGCTCTCAAGGAAAGCGTGAGCGCGAGTGAAGGAGAGGCTTGGGATCCGGACGGGTCCGCATATGAGGAGAGCGCGTCTGCGAAAGAAGATCTCCGTCCGGAGGATAAGACTGCGTATGCGGGGAATCCGGATCGGGATGAAGAACAGATTCGCAGGGAGGAGGACGACATTCTTGCCAGTATTAACGCCTCCCTGGCCTCGCAGATCTCTCTGGATATGAAGGAGGAGCCGCGGGAGTCCGCGCAGGAACCGCTTCAGAAGAAAAAGAAGCGGAGGAAGATTCTGATTCCGGTTGTCGGCATCCTGCTCGCACTGTGCTGCTGCTTTGCCCTGCTGATTGGAACCTCGGGAGGACGGAGGCTTTTGATTACGCTGGTGGGGGAATACGCATACAGCCGGATCAATAAGGATTCGGGCGAGCCGGTTGAAACGGAGGAGATCATTGACGACGTTGAGGAGGAGACGGAGAACGCGGGTCCTACCCCGACCGATATTCCGGAGGAGGAGATTGATCTGGATGCCTATACCGGAACGGCGCGGCATGAGGATTATGTGGTGAATATTCTTCTGCTTGGCGAGGAGGCAATCGGTTCCGGCAGCGCAAGGGGCCGGACGGATCTGATGATGATCGCGACGATGAATCTGGAGGAGGGAAGCATTAAGCTTACCTCTCTGATGCGTGATATGCTGGTGGCGATTCCGGGATATGAGGATAATAAGCTGAATGCCGCTTACGGCGCGGGCGGGGTACCGCTTCTGTATGATACGATTGAGCTGAACTTTGATATTCATCTGGACGGTTATATTCTGGTGAACTTTGAATCCTTCGAGCATATCGTTGATGCCCTGGGCGGAGTTGAAATTACGCTGACCCGTGCGGAATCGGAGTATTTGAACGAGGAGAATTATATCTCCAATCCCGCATATCGGACGACGGTTCCGGGGACACAGATTTTGAACGGCAATCAGGTACTCGGTTATTGCAGGGTCCGCTATGTGCCGACAGGGGATAACGAACGGGACGATTACGGAAGAACCTCCAGACACAGAACCGTGCTGAACGCGATTTTTGAGGAGTATAAGTCGAAGAGCCTGGTTGAGCTGGCACTGATGATGAATGATATTCTGCCGATGCTGACAACAGATCTGTCAAGGGATGACTTTACAACTTATCTGAATGAATTCGTCTCCCTTCATTCGCTGGATATGGAGGAGTTCAGGCTCCCCGTGGAAGGGGCTTATGAAGGAGGCAGGGTGCGCGGAATGTCCGTGCTGATCCCGGATCTGCAGAAGAATGTAGAAGCGCTGCACGAATTTATATTCGGAGATTACGAAGGATAGTGGCATAACGGCATTCCGTGTCGGCAGATCCGGCATGGGGTGCTGTTTTTTGAGTGATCGTATCATGTGATCGTATCATGATACATCATGGGAATACGGGATGTCAGAGTTCGGGAATGCGCCGCCGCCGTGATTCTGGCAGACAGGGCGGCGCGGAAATGAGGAGACTATGGAGATACAGCTCTGGAGGGAGATTCTTGCTCCTTATGAGCTTGCGGTAGACGAGCTTGTTGTCAAATTCAACCACATCATTAAGGAACACAGAAGGGCCGGAATCTATTCGCCGATCGAAGAGGTGAACGGAAGGCTCAAGAGCATCTCAAGCATCCTTGAGAAGGCACAGAAGAAGGGGATTCCTCTGGATAAAATCGAGGAATCCATCGAGGATATCGCGGGAGTCCGTATTATCTGCCAGTTCACGGAGGATATCTATAAGGTAGCGGATATGATCCGGCATCGTTCGGATATGCGGGTGAAGAGTGAGAAGGACTATATCACCCATCAGAAGGCGAGCGGTTATCGAAGCTATCATATGATTATCTGCTATACCGTAGAGACCATGAAGGGGGCCAGGGAGATTCACGCAGAGATTCAAATCCGGACATTGGCCATGAACTTCTGGGCAACCATTGAGCATTCCCTCCAGTATAAGTATAAGCAGAATATGCCGGAGAACTTAAGCAGCCGCCTTCATAAGGCTGCGGAGGCGATTATTGTGCTGGATAACGAGATGTCCTCGGTACGGGGGGAGATTATGGATGCACAGAACTCCTTTAACATTAAGGCCCATATTGTAGCGGATATTTTGACCAATATTCAGAATCTATATAAGGTGGCGAATCAGAGGGAGGTTGTTAAGATACAGGACGAGTTCTTCCGGATCTATAATACGGGGGATCTCGAGCAGCTGACCCGATTCGGCAGAGAGCTTGACTTAATATCCGAGGGGTATCGTGCGCAGAGCCTGGGCTGACTTGGAAGAATGGGAGGATCGGATTGGAACAGAAATTGCCGGCATTGTATACGGAGAGAATGAAGAAGCTGCTGGGCGCAGAGTATGAGAGTTATCTGGCCTGCTTTGCAGAGAATAACATAAGCGGACTTCGCGTCAATACACTGAAGCTGAGCGGAGAGCGCTTCGAGAAGATGAGTCCGTTTCCGATTGAGAGGGTTCCCTGGATTCGGAACGGATATTATTATGAGGAGGGGGAGCGGCCTGCAAGGCATCCGTATTATTACGCGGGGCTGTATTACCTGCAGGAGCCGAGCGCAATGACGCCGGCAAGCCTTCTGCCTGTTGTTCCGGGAGATCGGGTGCTTGATCTGTGCGCGGCTCCGGGCGGAAAGAGCACGGAATTAGGGGCGCGGCTTGGGGGCAGGGGAGTACTGGTGGCAAATGACATCAGCAACTCCAGGGCCAAGGCCCTGCTTAAGAATATTGAGCTGTTCGGGATTAAGAATGCGGCCGTGATCAGCGAAAGCCCGGCAAAGCTTGCGGGAAGCTTTGCGGAGTATTTTGATAAGATTTTGGTGGACGCCCCCTGCTCGGGAGAGGGAATGTTCCGAAAGAGCCCCGCGATCTGTAAGAACTGGGAGCAGTACGGCGTGGATTATTATCACAAACTGCAGCTTGAGATCCTGCCGCACGCGGCTGCCATGCTGAAGGAGGGAGGATATCTGCTGTATTCCACCTGTACCTTCTCGCCGGAGGAGGATGAGCAGACTGTGGCCTGGCTTCTGGATCATTATCCGGAGCTTGAGGTAGTT
>CALWGS010000151.1 GCA_944380155.1 uncultured Lachnospiraceae bacterium | reverse complement strand
TGGGAAAGGTGTATGTATTCTTAGCGGACGGATTTGAAGAAATCGAAGGATTAACCGCAGTGGATCTGCTTCGCAGGGCCGGAGTGGAGACGGTGACAGTCTCGGTGATGAAGGATCTGCTGATCCGGGGCGCACACGGAATTAAGGTCTACGCGGATGTGATGTTCGAGGATATCTGCGATACGGAAGCGGATATGCTGGTGCTGCCGGGCGGGATGCCGGGAACCACGAATCTGGGCGCGCATACCGGTCTGTGCGAGCTGCTGTGCCGTTACGCGGCACAGGGCAGATGGGTCTGCGCAATCTGCGCGGCGCCGAGCGTTCTTGGGGAGAACGGGCTTCTGAAGGGGAAGCGGGCAACCTGCTACCCGGGGTTTGAAGGGAAGCTTGAGGGAGCGGATTATACCGCCGGACGTGTTGAGACAGACGGCAATGTTATTACGGGCAAAGGGCCGGGAACGGCGATCGACTTCGCCCTTGCGCTGATTACCGCACTTCAGGGGGAGAGCGCCGCGAAGGCAATTGCGGATGGTCTCCAGTATACGGGGTAATACACCGGTGTAGTACGCCGGTACCATACAGGGTCCGGCGGCAGTCCGGCACACCCTTCATGATTCCCCGGGATTACGAATTCCGGGGAATCTGTTTTCTCAGGATCCAGAGCGCGAGAAGGTTCGGAAGGGTCATCAGCGCGTTGAGAAAGTCCGTTGCTTCCCATACCAGAGTCAGGGGCATGGTAGCTCCGAGCACAATCATGAACAGGTACCAGAAGCGGAAGGTTTTGACGCAGCGGCTTCCAAAGAGATAATTCACGGCGCAGTCGCCGAAATAGGACCATCCAATCAGCGTGGCGATCGCAAAGGCAATGACGGATATACCTAGAATTACGGGACCTGCCGGGATTTTCGCGAAGGCGGCCGCCGTGTAGTCTCCGTCGGATACTCCGGCAATCGAAGAGGGATCGGAGAGAATGCTGCTGACAATTAACAGCCCCGTTACGGCGCACATGACGACGGTATCCCAGAAGGTAGCGCTCATGGAAATGAGGGCCTGGGCGGACGGGTTCCTGGTTTTGCCGGAGGCGGCCGTGATTGCGGCGGTTCCAAGGCCTGCCTCATTGGTGAAGAGTCCTCTGGCGATGCCGTAGCGGGCCGCAAGCTGGAGGGTGCTTCCCGTGAAACCGGATACGGCGGCCTGGGGCGTGAAGGCACTTTTTATAATCAGTCCGAGCGCGGGCAGGATAGAGGAAGCGTTCAGAACCAGGAGGATCAGACAGCCGCCGATATAGAGGGCTCCCATGGCCGGAACCAGGCGCGTGCAGATGCGGCTGATGGAGGAGACGCCTCCGAGGATTGCAAGCCCTGTCAGTGCAGCCGCGGCAAGTCCCGCCGCGAAATCCGGGATCCCGAATAAGCTGCCCGCGGTGTCCGCGATGGCGCGGGACTGGGTGGAGCAGCCCATTCCGTAAGAGGCAAGCAGCAGGAAGAGGGCGAACAGGACGGCGAGCGGCTTTGCGTGCAGGCCGTTCTCCAGCACATACATCGGGCCGCCCGTATAGGTCCCGTCCGGGGCGCGCTTCCGGTAGAGGATGCTTAAGTAGCATTCCGCATAGGTTGTGGCCATGCCGAAGATTCCGGTCAGCCAGCACCAGAAGACAGCTCCGGGGCCTCCAAGCGCGACGGCGGTTGAGACGCCGACGATATTGCCGGTGCCCAGAGTTGCCGCAAGGGTGGTGGCCAGGGTTGCGAACGGGCCGATATTACCCTCTCCCTCCGTATCCGGGGCAAGAGAGAGCCTGACTGCCCTGCCGATTCTCTTTTGTACGAAACGGCAGCGAACCGTAAAATACAGATGGGTTCCAAGCAGAAGGAAGAGCAGAGGCCCGCCCCAGAGGATCTGATTGGATGTCTGCAGGAAATCCAGAATCTGATTCATATTATCCTCCATTCCCGTCGCGAATGCCGATGGATTGCGTTTAATACAGCATATGGCCGCAGATTTGGAATAGACCGAAAACCAGATATTGGCATTATATTTTTTTGTTCTGTGTTCATAATAATACCAAGATAAACAGCAGGCGCGCATTCGACGCGCTCTATGCTTATCTTAACTGATTAATCACAGATCGATATTGGAGGGAATGAATGATGGCCAGCAATAATACTGGAACAAACAGAATGGAAGTGCCTCAGGCAAGAGAAGCTATGGATCGGTTCAAGATGGAGGTTGCCTCGGAGCTTGGCGTTCCGTTAAAGCAGGGCTACAACGGAGATCTGACCAGTGCTCAGAACGGTTCCGTCGGCGGCGAAATGGTGCGCCAGATGATTAAGAGACAGGAAGAATCCATGTCCGGAGGCATGAACAGCTAATACGGAACGGGCATTGACCCGGAAGGGCCGCCGCAGCGGGAACGAACCGCAGCGGCGGCCTTTTTCTGCGGAGATCCAAAATTATATCTGGTATTTACTGCATAAATATGATAGAATAGATAGGGGTTATAACAGGATTGTTGATGTAATAAAATTAATTAATAATAGAAACCAAGGAGGTATTTATGAAGCTGGAAAAGTATTATGAAAATCCTGAAGTACTGCATGTCGGTACAGAGCCGGACAGGACGTATTATATTCCCTATTTCAAGGCCGGCGGCTTCGATATTACGGAGAGAGAGAGCTCGGATCGGTTTATCTCTCTGAATGGAGTATGGAGCTTCAGTTATTTTGAGAGCATCTATGATGTGGATGAGGATTTCTTAAGACCGGATTTCGATGATACGGGATTTCATCCGATTCATGTTCCGTCCTGCTGGCAGAACGAGGGATATGACAGACATCAGTATACGAATGTAAGATATCCGTTCCCAATTGATCCGCCCTATGTACCTTCTATGAATCCGTGCGGTGTATACAGGAGGAAGTTCACTCTGGAGGAGAACTCGAAGAACAGGAAGTATTACCTGAATTTCGAGGGAGTGGATTCCTGCTTCTATGTGTGGGTGAACGGTCAGTTCACAGGTTACAGCCAGGTCTCCCACGCAACCAGCGAGTTCGACATTTCCGACAAGGTTGAGCCGGGGGAGAATGTTCTCTCGGTATTAGTTCTGAAGTGGTGTGACGGGAGCTATCTTGAGGATCAGGATAAGTTCCGTATGTCCGGTATTTTCCGTGATGTCTATATTCTGCGCCGTCCCGAGAAGCATGTGAGGGACTATACGATTACGACGGAGCTGGATTCCGAGTATAAGAACGCGGTGATCCGGATTGAGTGTGAGCTGGTGAACGGGGTGGAGACGGAGTTTGCTCTGTACGGCCCGGATAAGAAGCAGATTGATTATACGAGGGGCGAGAACGGGAAGGCCGAGTTCGTGGTTGATAACGCGAAGCTGTGGACGGCTGAGACCCCGAATCTGTATAATGTGGTGATCTGGTCGAGAGAAGAGAGCATTAAGCAGTCGGTCGGAATCCGCAAGATTGAGATTAAGGACGGCGTGATCCTGATTAACGGAACACCCGTGAAGTTCCGCGGCGTGAACCGCCACGATTCGGATCCGATCACGGGTGCTACGATCAGCCTCAAGCAGGCGATGGTAGATTTGACCCTGATGAAGGAGCATAATATCAACGCGATCCGCACCAGCCATTATCCGAATGCTCCCTGGTTCCCCGAGCTGTGCAGCATGTACGGGTTCTATATGATTAGCGAAGCGGATATTGAGACACACGGTATGGCCTGTATCTATAATAAGGGCAATTATGACGATAACTTCGGGATGCTTGCAGGGGATCCTAGATTTGAGAAGGCGATTCTTGACCGGGTGCAGAAGAATGTGATCCGCGACAGGAATGAGGCGGCGATTATCTTCTGGTCCCTGGGCAATGAGTCCGGGTACGGCCCGAACTTCGAGAAGGCGGGCAGATGGGTGAAGGAGTATGATCCGACCAGGCTGCTGCATTATGAGGGAAGCGTTCATGCCGGAACCCGGGAGAATGTGGATACGAGCATGCTGGATGTGTACAGTACGATGTATGCGTCCGTGGATTGGATTGAGAATTATTTCGCGAATCCCGAGAATAAGAAGCCGTATATTCAGTGCGAATATGTTCACGCGATGGGCAACGGACCCGGAGATATTGATGATTATGGGAAGCTGATTGATAAGTATCCCGGCTTTGCGGGCGGATTCGTCTGGGAGTGGTGTGATCACGCAATCTATATGGGCAAGACTGTGGACGGGCGTGCGAAGTATTTCTACGGCGGGGATTTCGGAGAATTCCCGAATGACGGCAATTTCTGCATGGACGGACTGGTTTATCCGAACAGAAAGCCTCATACCGGACTGCTGGAGTACAAGAATGCCTGCCGGCCGGTGAGGATCACATACAACGGCGAGAAGCTGCTGGTGGAGAACCGCCTGGATTTCCTGAATCTCGGCGATTACGCGTATGCGGAGTATGAACTGTTCTGCAACGGGGATATGGTCGATCGGGGAGAATGTAATCTGCCCGCTCTGGCGCCTCATACATCGAAGGAGATTAAGCTGCCCTGCAGGATGCCGAGAAGGGCGGGAGAGGCCTTCCTGACCATTAATTATTACCTGAAGGAGGACAGACCTCTGCTGAAGAAGGGGCATAAGCTCGGATTCGGGCAGATTCTGCTGAGAGCAGCGGAGCCGAAGCCGATTGAGGCGGGTCCGTCGGGTGCGGTTGTGGTAGAAGAGA
>CALWGS010000150.1 GCA_944380155.1 uncultured Lachnospiraceae bacterium | reverse complement strand
GAGAATCCGTTCGCATAAGACACCCGCACAAGGAGCTGCCCCTGGTAGTTTACTACCAGGGTAGTAAACTACCCAGGGCAGTAAACTACGCACAGCAGCAGGTCGCCCTGGGCGGTTTGCTGTCAATAATAAAAGAAGCGGCGCAGAGACCGGATCGAGTCCGGATCATGCGCCGTTTCTTTTATTCTGCCTGTTCTTTTTTCTCTGAAGCCTTCTTAAGACGCTCCGGATCGTTCACAATCTGGCGGATATACTTCTCCGCCTGTCTCCTCGGCATCATAACCTGATGTCCGCAGCCCGTGCACCGCATCCGGAAATCCATCCCGACCCGGAGGATTTCCCACTCGAAATTCCCGCACGGATGCTGCTTCTTCATCCTGACCACATCTCCGACCCGTATATCCATGATAACCAGCCTCCATTCCTTCCCGAAGCGCGCCCGGCTCCGGCCGCCCGCGCCCCGCTCTCACAGACAGAAGCCTGTGATTTCCTTAAGAATGTACCCAGTCTACCATAATCCCCGCGTAATTTCAATCCTGAAGCCGCTGCCGGACAGACCGCTTTACTTTCTTAACCCTCCGGCATCACTGCCTTATGACACGATGCCTGCACATCCCGGTCTTCCCGCATTCCGGACAGGTCAGTCTGCGCCTTGTGATGGTATGAACCCCCTTCACATAATCTCCCATGGACGGAACAAAGAGCGCCTTACAATGCGGGCATTCAAAATACCCGGCCTTCGCATCCAGCATGGCCGCCGCCCCAGTTCCTGCCGCCGCCGTCGCGGCAGCCAGAATCAGCAATCCGATCCTGGCCGCTGCCGGGATCTCAAGAAAAGAGGCGATCACCGCCAGAGAACAGACTGCAATAATCGTAATCACTCCACAAATGACAGATAATACCATCCGCTTCTTATTTTCTTCATTTTCCTTCATCAGATCCACCATATTTTCCTCCGCTTTCTTTTGATAATCCACCTCAGATACCTTCTCTCCCGAGAGCAGATCGTTCACCGTGATCCCCAATTTCTCGCACAGCGGCAGCATAAGCGAAACCTCGGGAAGTCCTTTGCCGCACTCCCACTTCGAAACCGTCTTATCGCTGATGGAGAGCGCGTCGGCAAGCTGCCTTTGAGTCAGGTTCTTAGCCTTCCTCTCCCCGGCTATGAATTTGCCGATTTTCATTTGATCCACCGCCTATCCCTCCTTCCTGCCGGTATCATAACACTTCATCCGCCGTATTTCCACACACGAAGCATAGACAGTGCATATCTGCGCGGCGTAGAGTCCGGTTATTTCAAAGAAATGAGCCGGAAGCTATCTGACGATACAGCCCCGGCTCTCGCACGATCCAACATTCAACTCACAGACTCCATGTGTATACCGATACCCGCCTGTTCCTTTCCACATCCCTTACATCACTGCAATATACTGATACATCAGTACATAATGGCAGAAGCTTCCGCCCAGGCAGAAGAGATGGAAGACCTCATGAGATCCGAAATTCTTATGCCTTGCGTTAAACAGAGGGAGCTTCAGCGCGTAAATCACTCCGCCGACCGTGTAGATAATTCCCCCGGCCAGCAGCCAGGCGAACGCCCCGGCGGGCAGCGCATCTACAATCTTGGAAAATGCCAGAACGCACGTCCATCCCATCGCGATGTAAATCACAGAGGACACCCACTTCGGGCAGTGTACCCAGAACAGCGACTGGAAGATTCCGAACAAGGCCATTCCCCAGATAATCGCAAGCAGGGTATAGCCGACCGTACTCTCCAGCGCAATCACGCACACAGGGGTATAGGTTCCCGCTATCAGCATGTATATCATCATATGGTCGATCTTCTTAAGCCGCATATTCACCCGATATCCGCCGTCCACTCCATGATACAGGGAGCTTGCGGAATACAGCAGGAACATCCCCAGCAGGAATGCCGCCATTGAAAGAAGATACGCCGCTCCGCCGGACGCTGCCCTAAGCAGAAGCGGCGGCGCGCCAATCACTGCGCCTGCTGCCCCAATCATATGAGTAATCGCACTTCCCGGCTCCTTCAAGCCATGTTTCATCTCTGATACTGCCATAATAACCATCCTTTCCGCATACAAGCCTTTCTTCCCTTATTGTATGACATACTTTTCAAAACTATTAAGAAATTCATAATATTATTCTATGTAGTATTCAATACTACGTTACCCGTGTTTATATACTACACCTGTTTCTTACAGAATGCAAGTAAAATTTTCTTAAGATTTTCTTGGGAAATGAGGAAAAATGACGGGGGTGATATTCGTTTTATAACCCTCCCCTTCCATTGACAGCCCCCCGATCCAATGCTATACTAAAGATCCCATGCCCGCCAGACATTACCTCGGGCACAGTTTGTTTTTATCAAAATAAAGGATTACCTTTTTGCTTTGTGTTTCTCTGGCAAAATCCAGAGAAGAGGTCGCTTGGCAAGATATCGCAGCCGTTGATATTACTACCAGGAGGAATACCATGATTACAGTGGAACACATCTCAAAGTCTTTTCGCGTCGCAAGACGGAATGCCGGATTCGCGCAGGCGGTCCGGGCATTGTTTCACAGGCAGTATGAGACCATACAGGCTCTCAATGACATCTCATTTACGATTCAGGACGGGGACATGGTTGGCTATATCGGACCGAACGGAGCCGGGAAAAGCAGTACCATCAAGATCTTAAGCGGCATCCTGACGCCGGATTCCGGCTCCTGCGTCATTAACGGACGGATTCCGTGGAAGGATCGGAAGGCGCATGTGAAGGAAATCGGCGTTGTATTCGGCCAGCGATCCCAGCTCTGGTGGGACGTGCCGGTGATCGATTCCTTTGAGCTGCTTAAAGATATCTATTCGGTCGATCCGGCGCAGTACCGGCGAAATCTGGAGGAGATGACTGAGCTGCTTTCACTCTCCGAAATTCTGAAAACACCGGCCAGACAGCTCTCGCTCGGCCAGAGGATGCGCTGTGAAATTGCAGCAAGCCTTCTGCATGATCCGAAGCTCCTGTTTCTGGACGAACCGACCATCGGTTTGGATGCTGTATCTAAAATTGCAGTCCGCAATTTTGTCTTGGAACGGAACCGCTCCCACCGATCCACCGTAATACTCACAACGCACGATATGCAGGATATCGAGGCGCTTGCAAGCCGAATCCTGTTAATCGGCAAAGGCAGACTGCTTCTTGACGGAACCCTTGCCGACATGAAGAGGCGGTTCGGAAGACTCCGGCGAATTGAACTGGAATATGTCGGACAGATGCCTGAGCTTCCTGACGGCATCCGCCTGATAAGCCTTAAGAGCGCTGCCGGAACGGGCGGGCAGTCTCATGTGGTGCTGGAAGCAGATACGGAACAGATCCCCATATCTGAGATGATTGCCTGCCTTTCCTCCCGGATTGAGCTGCGCGATATCTCGGCGGCAGATCTGCCCATTGATGAAACGGTTGCCCGGCTATATCAGGCATATCAGATATAAGGAGCGCGCTATGAAGAAATATCTTTCCTTCTTCCGGATTCGATTCGTGAATTCCCTGCAATACCGCTCGGCGGCGGCAGCCGGGATTGCAACGCAGTTCGCGTGGGGCGCCTTGGAGCTTCTGGCCTTCCGTGCTTTCTATCAGACATCGCCGGAGGGCTTTCCCATGAGCTTCGACGCGCTGGCCTCCTATGTCTGGCTGAGACAGGCCCTGCTCGCGCTGTATATGACCTGGTTCTTTGAGAACGAAATCTTTGAGGCAATTACAAAGGGAAATATTGCCTATGAAATGGCGCGCCCGATCGGAATCTATGCGATGTGGTTCACAAGAAGCCTTGCGAACCGCCTCTCCAAAGCTGTGCTGCGATGTATGCCGATTCTTCTGGTTGCTGCGCTGCTTCCGGCGCCGTATGGAATCGGGCTTCCGCCGACCCCCGCCGCCGGAATCTGGTTCATCATTACGGCAGTCCTCGGCTTCCTGGTCACAGTCTCCTTGTGTATGCTCATTTATATCAGCGCATTCTATACACTGTCCGTGCTCGGAGTGCGGATCGTGATCACCACCATTGCCGATTTCCTTGGCGGATCGCTGATTCCTCTTCCGTTCCTGCCGGAGAACATGCAAGGACTGCTTTCCCTGCTCCCTTTTGCATCCATGATTGACGTTCCGTTCCGGATCTACGGGGGCGATATCGTCGGAAATGAAATCTACCAGCGCGCGGCACTTCAAGTATTCTGGCTGATAACCCTCACGTCCCTTGGTGCGCTGTGGACACGGCATGCCCTGCGCCGCGTCGTATCACAGGGCGGGTAACACTCCCGCCGCAATAGGAATGGCCGCACGAACCTCCACAGCGCAATCTACAACACACTCTGTATAGAAAGGCGGACAACCACCATGCAATCCTCCCTCAAGCTCTACATACACTACCTGTCCATTCATATCCGCTGCACCATGCAGTATAAGCTGTCCTTCCTGCTGACGCTACTCGGACAATTCCTGACTGCGTTCGGCTTATTTCTGACGGTACACTATATCCTGGAACGCTTCCATGAGGTAGACGGCTTTACCTACAGCGAGGTTCTGACTGCCTTCTCCGTCATGCTGACCTCCTTCTCCATCGCGGAAATGTTCGCACGCGGATTTGATACCTTTGCATCCATGATTGGAAACGGGGAGTTTGACCGAATTTTGGTCAGGCCGAGGAACGAAATCTTCCAGGTGCTGGCGTCCAAGATTGAATTAACAAGGCTTGGAAGACTGTTTCAGGCAATCGTTATGCTGGGCTTCGCGCTTCCGAACAGCAAGATCACATGGACGCCGTCCAAACTCATCACCCTGGTGCTTATGATTGCCGGGGGAATTGCCGTGTTCTCCGGATTATTCATCCTCTACGCTGCGATCTGCTTCTTTACGCTGGAAGGGCTTGAATTTATGAATATCTTCACGGACGGAGCGAGAGAACACGGCAAATATCCGGTCAGCATTTATGGGAAATGGGTTCTGCGGTTCTGCACCTATGTGATTCCCTATGCACTGTTCCAATATTATCCGCTTCTGTATCTGTTCGACCGGACCGAACACGCATGGTATCGCTTCCTGCCGCTTGTGTCCATGCTCTTCTTAATTCCGTGCCTGCTGCTTTGGAAGTTCGGACTAAGACACTACAGATCAACCGGTTCGTAACCCCAAAGATTCCAGTCCGGCCGATTCATGAACCGCAGATGGACGGTTTTAATTTTTCATCCATTCGTATAAAAACAACACCCGCGGACAAACTACACTTAAAGGACGGCAAGACGGGATTCTCCCGCGCTGTCTTAATAGTGGAAAGGCAAGGTGATAACATTGCGAAGATCAAAGAGAAATTTCTATGTGTTATTATCCGCGGGTGTCATTACGATCGCGTCTGCGGCCGCGATTACGATTACATTGACGAGGGAGGACAAGCAGGAAAACAATTTCGTGGACCTGAATGAGCTGCCAAACACAGCGGATGGGGATACGCCGGACGGCGTGGATTACGGGGACTCCGGAGATATCACCGGCAATCAGGAGTTCGCCGTGAATGAGACTCCGACGCCGGCAACCGATCCGCCCGCCGATGATACCAATGAAGAGGCAGAGGGCAGTCCGGACACTGGGAACGAGGATACCGTGATCGATTCCGGCCAAAGTACAGAAACCGATCCGTCACAGTCACAGGATGAACAGGAACAGGAGAATCATTCGGGAAGTACGGAGAGCGGTGCCGTGCCGGATTCCGATTCCTCCCTGGACGGCGAGCTCTCTGCCGAGGTATCCGGAAGCCTTGATACCCCGGTATTCGGCACTGATTCCTCCTCCCTGCATTATCAGGAAAGTGACGGTCTTCTCTGGCCGGTTCAGGGAAATATTATTCTCAACTACAGCATGGATCATGTCATCTATCATCCGACTCTGAATTCCTACCGAACCAATCCGGCCATCTTAATCGGGGCGGAGGCCGGTACTTTGGTTACGGCGGCGGCTCGGGGCATCGTGCTTGAGATCAGAGACGATCCGATGACCGGAATTACCGTAACCACGGAAATCGGCGACGGCTACACTCTGGTATATGGACAGCTCACCGATGTGACCGTAACAGAAGGACAGCTTGTGGAGGCCGGTACTTCCATCGGAACCATTGCCATGCCGAGCCGGTACTATACCCTGGAAGGCAGCAACCTGTATTTCCAGGTCTGGAAGGATGGCGAGACAATCAATCCCATGCTCTTACTCAACGCACAGGAATAATTCGGGACAGACGAACGGAGGGACTCTCGGCTCATGGAGATCAGAACCGACAATCCCTCCGTTTTATCAAACTGATTCACACAATTCTGTCTGCTGCATAGGATATAGCAGACTCCCAAAATCATCCGTGTAACGAGGCGGCACACCTGTACATATCCGAAAACATGCGGCCATACCATTTACACGGCGACAGGAGTCAATAACAGACGTCTGTAACAGAAGTCAATGACGTATGAATGAAGAACAAGCAACAGAATATGGCTGCTTCCCATACAGGGGCCTGCTTCCGGTTCGGGGGCAGGCCCCTGACAGGCTGTGGCAAAACCACACAACAGCGCCTCCCGCACGCTGAATCCAAGACGGCCCTTCCAGCTCAATCGCGCCGTCACAGCCATTCTGTGAAACTTATTACATCGTAACCGTAACCTTATCCAGATGCCAGATATCCTTCACATACTCCTCAATGGTACGATCTGAGGAAAACTTGCCGCAGTGCGCGGTGTTGAGAATCGCCATTCTCGCCCAGCGCCTTTCATCGCGGTAAGCCTTCTCAACCTCCTTCTGAGCAGCCTCATACGAGCGGAAATCCTTCAGGATGAAGTACTGATCCGCTCTCTCATAACCGTTCGACTCCAGCAGCGAATTATACAGCTCGCGGAACAGATCCGGATTCTCCGGTGAATAGAAGCCGTTGATCATCTGCGTCATCACCAGGCGGATATCCTGATCCGTATTATAGATCTCCTTCGGATTATAGCCGCCGTGGTTCTCATAGTTGATGACCTCATCCGAGCTCAGTCCGAAGATGAACGCATTCTCCGCGCCGACTTCCTCTACAATTTCGACATTCGCTCCGTCCATGGTACCGATGGTAACAGCTCCGTTCAGCATGAACTTCATATTACCGGTTCCGGATGCTTCCTTGCTGGCTGTGGAGATCTGCTCCGATACGTCGGCTGCGGCAAAGATCATCTCCGCATTCGATACCCTGTAATTCTCAATAAATACCACCTTGAGCTTACCCTTAATGGAAGCGTCATTGTTCACCACATTTCCGACACTGTTGATGAGCTTGATAATCGCCTTCGCCCTGCGGTATCCGGCAGACGCCTTCGCGCCGAAAATAAAGGTTCTCGGATAGAAGTCCATATCCGGATGGCTCTTAATCTGGTTGTACAGATGCATGACATGCATGATATTCAGAAGCTGTCTCTTATACTCATGCAGTCTCTTCACCTGTACGTCAAAGATCGACCTCGGATCCACCTCAATGCCGTTATGCTCCTTAATATAAGCAGCCAGACGAACCTTGTTCTGGTACTTGATATTCATGAACTCCTTCTGCGTCTTCAAATCATCCGCGTATACAGCCAGCTCCTTCATATGAGGCAGGTTCAGAATCCAGTCGTCCCCGATCTTATCCGTCACCCATGCGGCAAGCAGCGGATTGCCGTGCAGAAGGAAGCGCCTCTGCGTGATTCCGTTCGTCTTATTATTAAACTTCTCCGGCCAGAGTTCATAGAAATCCTTCAGCTCCTGGTGCTTGAGGATCTCCGTATGCAGCCTTGCCACACCGTTCACCGAGAAGCTCGCCGCGATTGCCAGATGAGCCATCTTGATCTGTCCGTCAAAGATAATCGCCATCTTCTCAATCTTATGATAATTTCCCGGATACTTCTCCTGGATCATAATGACAAAGCGGCGGTTAATCTCCTCCACAATCTGATAGATTCTCGGAAGAAGCCTTGAGAACAGTTCAATCGGCCACTTCTCAAGCGCCTCGGACATGATGGTATGGTTCGTGTATGCGCAGCACTTCTTGGTAATGGACCATGCCTCATCCCACGGCAGGTAATAATCATCCATAAGGATACGCATCAGCTCCGCAACCGTGACCGTCGGATGCGTATCATTCATCTGGAAACAGACCTTCTCATACAGCTTGTGAATATCGGAATGCTTCTCCATATACTTCGAAACCGCCCTCTGGATACTTGCGGATACGAAGAAATACTGCTGCTTTAAGCGCAGCTCCTTGCCTGCATAATGATTATCATTCGGATACAGCACCTCGCAGATCGTCCTTGCCAGGTTCTCCTGCTCCACAGCTTTCTGATAATCACCCTTATCAAACGAATCCAGATTGAAGGTGTTAATGGCCTCCGCATCCCAGATCCTCAACGTGTTCACAATATTATTGCCATATCCCGTAATCGGCAGATCATACGGTACCGCGCGCACGGACTGATAATTCTCCTGGATGAAACGCTCTCTGCCCTGCTCATCCTTAATCATACGCACATAACCGCCGAACTTCACCTCGCACGCATACTCCGCGCGCCTCATCTCAAGAGGATTCCCGTCCTTCAGCCAATTATCCGGCACCTCAACCTGGAACCCGTCCCTGATCTCCTGCTTGAACATTCCGTACTTATAACGGATGCCGCAGCCGTAGGCAGGATATCCAAGGCTTGAGAGCGAATCCAGGAAACAGGCTGCCAGACGTCCCAGACCGCCGTTGCCGAGCGCCGGATCCGGCTCCTGATCCTCGATCACATTCAGATCCAGTCCCAGCTCCTCCAGTGCCTCTCGAATCTCCTTATCCGCCTTCAGGTTAATGATGATATTCCCCAGCGCACGCCCCATTAAGAACTCCATGGACAGATAATATACGGTCTTAACATCCTGCTTCTCGTATTCCTTGTGCGTCGCGATCCACTGATCCACAATGCGATCCTTCACCGCATAGGCAACCGCCTGGAAAATCTGCTGATCGTTCGCGTCCTCCACACTGCGGCGAAACAGCACCTTGAGATTATCCAATACCTTGCTCTTAAATTCTTCCTTATTGAATTCCAATTTCAAAGACCTCCTTCTACTGATACACCCTGCGTTCTCTTATGTATGTCCGAACTCATGCTGCATTGCAGGAATCTATCTATACTGTGTCCTGATCAACCATGCGTTCTGCAGTCTGCGGCAGGCGCAAAGGACAACAGACAGCCCTATTATACACCATCCCCTGTCCCAAGCACAATACTTAAAATCAGATTTCCCATATTTCTCTGCCGCCGCGCCCATTACCGTTCCATTTTCCAGAAATACGCGCTGTAAGGAGGAAGCTCGCTTCCACCGCCGAAGTCATGGAACGATCCGGTGATCAGATCCACCGCCGTACCGCACCCCGCGTCAAAGTGCGCCGTATACCGCTCTCCATCGGCATTGACCGCAACCAGAACCCTCTCCGTATCCGTCTTTCTCTCAAAGATGCACTGCTTATTAGTCAGCAGCACGGATCGAAAACTCCCGTAACACAGCGCACGGCTCTCCCTGTGAGCTCTTGCAGCCGCCGCAATCCACTTCGTCAGTTCATTCTCAACAGGGCTCTCAAAGCAGGCCCGCAGCGCCGGATCTCCCTCTTCCTTCCTCGCCTTCGCGCCCCACTCGCTTCCGTAATAGATGCAGGGAATCCCGGGCATCCCCATCATCAGTGCATAAATCAGCGGAAGATGCTTCTCATTGGCCAGCATCGAAGCAATGCGGCTCACATCATGATTATCCACGAAGGAGAACAGATGCTTCCCCTTGTACAACGTCCACGGCTCCGGCCCGAACTGACGCAGAAGGGAATGGATAATCTCAAACAGATTCATACTATTGAAGCTGGAATATAACCCCTTATAGCACTCATAATTCGTCGCGCTGTGCAGCATGGAATCATTCACGAACTGATTATAGTCCCCGTGCAGCAGCTCGCCAACCAGGAAAAAGTCCGGCTTCAAGCCGTCGGTAAAGCCCCTCAGCCTGCGCAGGAAATCCCGATCCAGACAATACGCCACATCCAGCCTCAGGCCGTCGATTCCGAATTCCTCCACCCACTGCCGGATGGAACCGAAGATATGATCGATCACCGCTTCATTCCGCAGATTCAGCTTCACCAGCTCATAATGCCCCTCCCAGCCCTCATACCAGAGCCCGTCGTTATAACCGTTATTCCCGCTGAAATTAATATGGAACCAGTCCTTATAGAGAGAAGCCTCTCTGTTCTTCAATACATCCTGGAACGCGAAGAACCCCCGTCCGACGTGGTGAAACACCCCGTCGAGCACAACCCGGATCCCCGCCTCATGCAAGGCTTTACACACATGAGCGAAATCCTCATTCGTTCCCAGTCTTACATCAATGCGCCTGAAATCCCTGGTATCATATCCGTGAGAATCGGATTCGAACACCGGAGAAAAATAGACCGCGTTCGCACCGACGTTCAAAATATGCACAATCCAGTCCTCAACCTTGCGAATCCTGGACTCCCGCACTCCGTCATTCACCAGCGGCGCGCCGCAAAATCCAAGGGGATAAATCTGATAGAACACACTCTCATACGCCCACATACCCGTTGCCCTCCTGATCTGCATTTTCTTCTATCATACTATATCGCGGCCCGCCAATGCAAATCTTTTTCATGCGGCAGGAGAAAATACTCAACGGTCCTGTTCATTTCCGAACGCGTTCCTGACATACAGAATCCATTTCGCCCGATCCAGCGGATCGACTCCCCGCCTTGGAAGTCTTGCCTCAAATCCCGGCCTGCACGGAAGGTAGTCATAGAAGCTCTGCGATATGGTTCCCTTCCCCGATGTCAGGGAGCGGAAGCGAATGGGGTACTCCATGGAATCTGCCACCGGCACAACCGCCTCAAGCAGGAACTGCCCCGAACGAATCAAAGGCGTATCGAACTCTCCCCGCATCGCCGTAATACCCCCCAAGACTCTTCCCAGATACTCCCCTCCCGCGGAGAGAGTCAGCCGCACATACGGCTCAAGCAGCTGAGAGCCGCTGTCCGTGAGCGCGCGCAGCACCGCAACCGGCGTCGCGACAAAGAAGTCCAGCGGGTGAGTATGAACATGATGACACTCCCCGTAAGTCAGCGTCACCCGTGCATCCGTCACCTCATACCCATAGATCCCCTGCTTCAGCGTCTGGTACACACTGGTTTCCACATGATGCTGATACCGCCTGGGCAGATCGCCCTCCTTAACGACGGATTGAAAATGAATCCCGCTCCCCTTCTCTCCCGGTTCCATAACCAGCCCGACAACCGCCCAGCATGGCTTGGGCATCGTATAAGACTCAAAGCCTTCTCCTCTCCCTGCCGGCCGTTCCCGGTAGAGTACGGACGGCTTCGAGAATGTAACCGTAAACCCGTAGCGGGAACGCAGCAGCTCCTCCCTCGGAACTCCCTCCCCCATCAGATACCGATCCTCATATCCTTTTTCTGACTGCCCGAATCGAAGATACGGATAAGGTAAAAGGCTTTGCTGCTGGCGGCGATGATTACATTGTGAAGCCCTTTTCACTTATGGAACTTGAAGCGCGGGTGCGCGCTCATCTGCGCCGGGAAGCACGACACAACTTTGAAGCACAAGTCAAGTTTTCCGATGATTTGACGATTGACTATTCAGAACGTTGCTTGTTCTTTGGTGGTAAGCGTGTCGGTCTTGCAAAAAAGGAATTTGATATTGTAGAACTGCTTTCTCAAAATCCGGGACAAGTCTTTGATAAAGAACGGATTTATGAGCGTATTTGGGGTTATGACAGCGAGGGCGACAGCAGCGTTGTGGCAGAGCATATCCGCAGGATACGGACTAAAATTGCAGCATATACCGACCACATATATATTGAAACGGTTTGGGGGTGTGGGTACAAATGGGTCAAATAAACTGCCACAGGCATAAGTTATCTCTCCGAAATAGCCTTATTCTCTATGTAATTGCTTTTGTTGTACTCGCAGTCTTTCTTTCCGCAGCCACTTTTTTTATTTGTGGCAGCGCTGCCGAAGATATTAGATCATCTTATCCCCCGTCCGGCGAAAAATATTATTTGACGAATGAACAGGGGGAACAGTTGGGCGAGGGCGCTTACATTGGGACAGAACCTGTCCTGATGTCTAAAGTGGACGAGCGCACAATCGCTATATTGGAGATATTTCCCGTACTTGCTGCACCGGTTTACTCCGCGTTCTGTATTATCGCTGCCGCGCTATTATTTTACAGAAACAAGCTGAAAAAACCGCTTGCCAAACTGCGGGCGGCTTCTGAAAAAATATCAAACAATGACTTGGAGTTTTCAATCGATTATGACAGCAAAGATGAATTAGTGCAGCTTTGCGCGTCCTTTGAAATCATGCGGACAACCCTTGCGGATAATTTCTCCAAAATGTGGCGGCAGGTTGAAGAACGAAAAGCACTCAACGCCGCTTTTGCTCACGATTTGCGTACACCACTGACGGTACTAAAAGGTTATAATGAAATGCTG
>CALWGS010000149.1 GCA_944380155.1 uncultured Lachnospiraceae bacterium | reverse complement strand
GTTGATTTGGTCAACAGAAGATTTGCTGAGTCTGTGGGAGGAATTCAGATGGATGACAGGAGGAGTGTGAGGATGGGATGGCGTATGTGAATCTGCCTTATGGGATTGATAATTTTGCAAAGCTGCGTAGCGGAGGATGCTATTATATTGATAAGACCGGATTGATTCGGGAGCTGCTGAGTGAGAGCTTCGATGTGAATCTGATCACCCGGCCGCGCCGTTTTGGAAAAACGCTGACAATGAGTATGCTGGCTGAGTTTTTTGATATCCGGAAGGACAGCGGGAGACTCTTTGAAGGACTTGAGATCGCGGATGATTCGGAGCTCTGCGCGGAATGGATGAATCGGTGGCCGGTGCTGTTTCTGACCCTGAAGGATGTGGAGGGGAATGGGTATGAAGAAGCTTATGACATGATTCAGTTTGTCATTTCTTCTCTGTGCGGGGAGCACGAGTATCTGCGGAGCAGTGACCGGGTACTGGAAACGGACAAGCAGATCTTTACCCGTCTGTTAGAGCGTTCCGGAAGTCTGACGGATGTGAAAACCTCCCTGTTTGTGATTATGAGAATGATGAAGGCGCATTATGGCAGGGATGTGATCCTTCTGGTGGACGAGTATGATGTTCCGCTTGCGAAGGCCGCCGATCGTGGATATTATAAGGAAATGTTGAATGTGATCGGGAAGCTCCTTGGGATGGTGTGGAAATCGAACCCGTTTCTGAAATTTGCCGTGGTTACGGGGTGTCTGAGGATTGCGAAGGAGAGCATCTTTACGGGAGCGAATAATTTTATAACCAATTCCATTTCCGGGGAAAGCTACCAGAATTATTTTGGGTTCCGGGAGTCGGAGGTTAGCAGCCTTCTGGAGGCTGTCGGACTGCCGGAGGCACTGCCTGAGATGAAGAGGTGGTATGACGGGTATGTATTCGGAAAACAGGAGGTCTATTGTCCGTGGGATGTGATTAACCATGTCCGGCTTCTGATGAAGGATCCAGATGCAGATCCGGGGAATTATTGGCTGGATATCAGCCACAATCAGATTATTCAAAGGTTTCTTGAGTATCCGCGTGTGAATGTGAATGCCAGGTTCGAAGCTTTGCTGTCAGGGGGTGTGATTCAGGAGCCGATTCGTGAGGATCTGACCTATGATGCAGCCCATTCTACGGAGGAGAACCTGTGGAGCATTTTATATCTGACTGGGTACCTGACGCGGGTGCTGCCGGAACAACTTCCGGAGGGGATGAAGCTGCTTCGGGGAAATCTGGCGTTGAGAATTCCGAATGAGGAAGTCCGATCGGTATTTGGAGATACGGTTCAGAAATGGTTCGAGGATCGGATTGCAGTGAAGGACCGAAGCGGTTTGTTCCAGGCGTGGTGGAGCGGTGATGCGGAACGGCTTACGCGGGAGGTGTCCGATATTTTATTCGGAACAATCAGTTATTTTGACTATCGGGAGGATTTTTACCATGCTTTCGTTGCGGGATTGTTCTCCGGTGCCGGGTATGATGTGCGGACAAATTCGGAGCAGGGTACAGGTCGGGCAGATATTGTGGTGAAGGAACAGGAGCACAGGCGGGCGATTGTGATTGAGGTAAAGTGGCCGGGCAAGGAAAGCGCCAATCTGGAACGAGAATGTGAGGAAGCGCTCAGGCAGATCAGAGACAGACAGTATAAGAGAAATCTGCAGCTGGAGGGGTATACCACGATCCTTTGCTACGGAGCTGCTTTCCTCGGAAAGACCTGTCTGATCCGCCTTGCCGATCAGAAGGAGTGAAATCAAGGTACCGTTCAGTGAAAGGAGGAGCGACCTATGCAGGAGATCACATTTCAATACCTGTCATCCGACGGCCATACCCGGATTCATGCCGGGAAATGGCTTCCGGATACGCAGGAGAAGCCGAAGGCAGTGATTCAGATCTGTCACGGATTGACAGAGTATATCGGCAGATACCGGGAGTTTGCCGGGTATTTTACCGGGAGGGGCTATGTGGTGGCCGGACATGATACCATAGGGCACGGGGAGTCGGCGCCCGCGGGATCTCAGGTGATTCATATGGAACACTGGGAGGATGCGGTGAAGGACTGCGAAACGCTGCGAAGGACTGTTCAGAAGGATTATCCGGGAGTTCCTTATTATATGCTGGGGTTTTCTCTTGGGTCCTTTCTGGTGCGCGCGCACCAGGCACAGTATCCGGGGAGCGCGGATGCGGTGATTCTGGCGGGGACCGGGCAGATTCCGCCCATAGCGCTGTCTCTGGCTCAGCTGATGATTCGGCGGGAGGCTTCGGCAGCCGGATGGGATCAGACGACGAGGCGGATTCATGAGTTGTCCTTTGGAAGCTATAACCGGCATTTCGTGCCGAATCAGGGAGAGTTCGACTGGCTGTATCTGGATGGGGAGTGCCAGCGTGAGTACGCGGCGGATCCGATGACCGGGAAGGATATGTCGTGCGGATTCTTCTATCAGTTCCTTGCGTGTATGCGGTACGCGGGGAAGAATTTGGAACGAATGGGTAAGGATGTGCCGGTGCTTCTGATTTCCGGTGCGAATGATCCGGTGGGAGACTTCGGAAAGGGCGTCAGAACGGTCTACCGGAAGCTTGAGAGAGCGGGGATTCCGGTTCAGATGGAGCTTCTGACTCCGTACCGGCACGATATCTTTCATGATGCATGCCGGTACGAGGTGTATGAGAGGATTGGGGCGTGGCTGGGGGCGATGGGTGGATCTTAATGCATCTGCCCGCTCTTTAGAATCCGAATATAATGATTGGCCTCCCGCAGGACATGATCGGCCAGCAGAGGCAGTATGATGGAGGAAATCTGGCAGTCCAGGATCCCCTTGGCGCCTGCGGCCTTGAAGTCGCGGAAGCGGAGCGTCTCCTTCAGGGCCGTTTCGGTCATACCGCCTGCTGCACGGCATTTCTGCCTGCAGGCTGATTCCAGCAGGCGGGCATAGACCTTGGAGAAGTCGTCGGAGTCAGCCGGTACGCGCGTTCGTTGATTTTGAGGACCGGCTGATACAGCATGCGGTTCTCGCTGCGTAACTGGCGGCAGTCAAGCTGCATGGTCTGCTCCGCCAGAGTGCTGTCAATGGGGACGCCGCTGAGGGCCATGGTTCTTTTTTCTGCCGGGATCGTGAATTCTGTCACCAGCTCGCCGGAGCGCATCACCGCCTCGCTGATGTTCCCGGGCGCAAGGCTTAATACATCCCGCAGCAGCTCCTCGAACCTGCGGCGGAAGCCGTCGGCCTCTTCGATCTCGTCCTTCTCCTTGCAGGGAAAGCCTGCCTCCAGAAAAAGCGAGTGTTCCTTCATGATTCTTGCGAAAAACAGATGAGTTTCTATGGAAATTGAGATATAATCCTTCATAAGCAGTCCTGCTTTCCTGGTCTGGGTCTGGTATAGTATATGTGGGAGGGAAGGGGAAGGTACGTAAGGTGAGCAAAGATAGGGAGTGACAAGATATCGCTTGCTTAAACAGAAAATGAATGGTAGAATCAGTGCAGAAGCAGAAAGAGGGATTCATTGGGGGAGTGAGGGGATATTGTGGGAGAGTGAGAAAGATGGACAGTTTGCGTGTGTGGACGGATGGAATAAAGGAAATTGAGGACTTTGCAAGGGAGAACCGGAATGAAGTCAGTTTCTTTGTGGTTCAGGATATCATAAAGAACAAGGCAAATGGAGTTATGGATGAGGATTTCCTGAATCGAGTACTGTATCAACTAAGGGATGATGGAATTCGAATTTTGCCATTGGATGAGGATGAGGATTACGATGAAGGGGAGGAAGAGAGGGAGGAGTCCTGGCAGTTTGCTCCGTCGGATGTTAATATTACCCAGGTTCCAATTACTATATCGAATATGATGGAGCGGCTGGAGAATGATGATTTTGATTTGTCGCCGACATTTCAAAGGAACCGTAATCTGTGGGATGCCAGGAAGCAGAGCCAGCTGATTGAATCCTTGATGTTAAAGATACCCATTCCGGCCTTTTATTTTGATGCTTCGAAAGAGGGAAGATGGGTTGTGATAGATGGACTGCAGCGACTGACCGTGTTTCAAAACTATCTGGTGGGGGTTCAGCAGGAGGACGGATCGAAGAAGAAGAGCTGCTTTTCGGGACTACAGTATCTGACGGATTTCAATGGAAAGACATTTGATCAGCTGCCGAGACAGTATATCAGGAGAATTAAGGAATCATCCGTAGTTGCATATAATGTAATGAAAGGAACTCCGGAAATGATTGTGTTCAATATATTCCAGAGGATTAATACCGGAGGAGTTCAGCTTAATGACCAGGAGATCAGGCAGGCATTGTATTCGGGGAAGGGTACGGACTTTATCAAAGAGCTGGCGGAACGCGAGGAATTTAAAGAAGCAACGCAGTTCGCTGTGAAGCCGGATCGAATGTTAGATCGGGAATATACACTTCGGTTTCTTTCGTTTACAGAAATGGATTATCAGAAGGAATATAAGGGAGACATTAACTCCTTTTTAATAAAGGGACTCAAAAAAGCAAATGACTTCGAGGATCCAGATAGGGATAGAGTGAGAGAACGGTTTGTTAAGGTTATGAATGCGTGCCGGGATGTGTTTGGAAGACTGGCTTTTCGAAAGTATAATCAATCCTTCCGGCGCGGCCCAATTAGCAAAGCCATTTTTGAAATATGGGCAATCTGCTTCGGGGAATTGAGCGAGGAAGAATTGGGTATCATAAGGAATAAGAAGGATGAATTTATTCATGCATTTGGAAATCTACTGGCAACTCCGGAATTTGTATCGGCATTAAAGTCTGGGGATTCGTATGCATTTATAAGACGTGTGGCGATGACCAGAGAGATTGTAAAGGAGTTTTTATGATTCGGGAATTAAGACTTCGGAATTTTAAGTGCTTTGATCAGCTTGCTCTGACGTTCTCTGATGTGAATATTTTGACCGGGTTGAACGGAATGGGGAAATCCACGATTCTTCAGAGTATTCTGCTTTTGGCACAATCGAACAAAAGTATTGAATCGGAGCATATGTTAAAGTTAAAAGGTGAGTATGTGAATCTTGGAACCGGTCAGGACGTTCTCTGTGAGAAAGCAGACGAAGATGAAATCGGTATCACGGTTCAGATTGATAATAATTGCTTTACCCTTTTATCTGGATATATACCGGAGGCAGATGCCCTGCCGGTTGAGATTTTTGATGTAAAGGGGGATCGGGGGATGTTTCAGAGATTGTCCGGTTATCTATTTTATCTCTCTGCCTATCGTATTGAGCCTCAGTTTCTCTATAGAATAGAGAATGAGAAAGAACTCATGGAGCGGTACTTTGGAAAGAACGGAGAGTACGCGATTCAATATTTGAAAATGCATGGGAGTGAGGAAGTAAGGAATCCGGCATTGATGTCTGAGAACGGAGAAACCATTACGGATCAGGTGAGAAAATGGCTGGATCTGATCTCGCCCGGAGTGTCGCCGGTCATCAACATCAATATGTCGTCCAGGACGGCAGAGCTGCTGTATGAGTATATTGAGGACAGGGAGAAGACGAATTCGTACAAAAGTGTCAATACGGGCTTTGGCATCACCTATGTACTTCCCGTCGTAGTTATGCTGATCTCTGCGAAGCCGGGGGACATCATTATCATTGAAAATCCGGAGGCGCATATTCATCCCAGAGGACAGAGAATGCTTGGAGAACTGATAGCAGAAGTAGGAGCCGGAGGTGTCCAGGTTATAATTGAAACTCATAGTGATCATATCTTAAATGGAATTCGGGTAGCGGTCAAAAGGGGGAGGTTACGTCCGGAACAAACAGGACTGTTTTTCTTCTATAAAGACACAAAGAACGCTTTCATGCACAAAGTAATGTGTCCGAAATTGGATCAGAACGGACGGTTGGATACATGGCCGGAAGGATTTTTTGATGAATGGGATAATGCGCTTTTAGAGTTATTATAACATGGGGTGTACGAATGATAGCGATTATGAATGGTGTATCATTTAGGTACTCTTTTACTACTGCAGAGCTGGCGGTAACAAAAGTCCATCAGTTCTTGGATATTTGTAGAAGAATAGAGAGTGCTGAGGTTACAAATGTTCGTGAAAAAATAAGGACGGGCGTTATTGATATGCAGACAGAGATGAGTCCTGGATATAAACTGATTCAATTAATACAAGAATTTAAAGGAAGAGAGGAAAGGTCCTACTTAATCGGTCTTTTTACAAATCGAGGAACTTATACAGAGGGGAAAGAGAGCGTATGCAGCATTGATGGAAAAGAGCTTTCTCTATGCTCTGAGCTGCAGGATAGTATCTTGATTAGTCTCTTGTCACATGAGTTGTTCTCTTCACCTGAGATACAGGCAGTGAAGGAAGAAGAACCTATTGAGCTTCGGAACATATCAGAGGAGAAACATATTGACTACTACAGGAAAGAGCTGGGGCTTAGGAGGTATGTTCCCAACAGTACAAAGCATAAACAGGACAAGGAAAATTATTATGGGAAGGGGAAAGTGGCGAGCAGGATGGATTTGAGTCATGAGCAGGCACAGAATTTGCTGAATCGGGCAATCGAAATCAATGGACGACTTTATGCAAAGAAAAATGGATATTATTATGCATTTCAAAACGAAAGAGATATTGATTATCATGGATATCGGGCAGATGATTTGAGAGAAGATATCAAGCGTCAATTAGATAGGGCGTTTCGTGAATAGTACAAAATCATTCACTGAGTATGCTAGGGATACAATTTAAACGAACCGAGGTGACTACACTCCATGAACCACACATCCACTCCATCCCTGGAACAATCTGCCATCCTGAACAAACTGCATGAGACCCCCTCTCCCGATCTCCTCTGGGATGCCCTGTCCCTGTTCCAGAATCACCCCTTCCGGACGGCCAAGAATCTTGAATTTACTTATACGATACGGGGAGGAGAGCTGTTCGTAAGCAGGAAGGAGAAGTCCATTACCCGCTCAAGCGTGGACATGGCACTGCGCAGGATCCTGGAATTGGGCGGCGGCACGCTGCCGGCGAGAGTATCCGGGCCGAAGAAGATCGGAGTCTTTGGCGCGAGCTATTTATATCCGGTGTTTGTGGTAATTGGGATTATTGTTCCGGGGTAATTCCTCAAATCAAGTTACACTGTCATTTATCCTTTCTCTTCTTGACTTTTGAAAGCATTTTTGCTATCATAAAAGCATCCAAAAGAGGAAGGGAGCTGGCGGATGTTTCATATTGAATTCTACAGTACTGCAGACGGCACTTCAGAATTGTGGGAGTTTCTTGATGCCCTGCAGCAAAAAAGTGTCAGAAGTAAAGATGCACGAATACAGCATAAACAAATCACCATGTATATCCAGTTGCTTGAGGATTATGGTACACAACTTGGAGAAAATATAACCAAGCATCTGGAAGATGACATATGGGAACTTCGTCCAGGGAATAACAGGGTTTTATACTTTTATCACAGAGATAACACTTATGTTCTTCTCCATCAGTTCCGTAAGAAAACACAAAAAACACCTCGCCGTGAAATAGAAAAAGCAAAATCTGAACGCGACGATTGGATTTCCAGAAAGGGGTGAATCATATGGCGGATTGGACTGATTATAAAAATCATGTAAGAGCGACAAATCCCGAAATTGGAAAGGATATTGACGAAGTTGAAGCTCTTTCCCAGATTGTGGGTGCCATGATTGAACAACGCCACAATCTCAATCTTTCACAAAGGGAGCTCGCGGATTTGTGTGGAATTCCGCATTCATCCGTTGCACGAATTGAATCCGGAAAATCCACACCGAATCTCAATACACTCCTGAAAATTTTCGGACAGCTTGGACTTAGTCTTACAGTGCATCCTGCTGCTCCGGGAAAATAAAATGTCATTTGCCAGCCGTAATCGGCTGGCATTTTTTAGTTTCTCCCCCTGTTCTTCTCCAAAAAATCATACTGCGACATATACAATTCGTAGTAATTCCCCTTTAATTTCATCAGCTCCTCATGTGTTCCCATCTCCTGGATATTCCCCTTGTCGACATAGAGGATACAGCTGGAGTTCCTGATGGTCGAGAGGCGGTGGGCGATGATGAAGGAGGTCCGGTTCTTAAGGAGTCCTGCCAGTCCCTGCTGGAGCAGAATCTCGGTCTCCGTATCGATGCTGGAGGTTGCTTCGTCGAGGATGAGGATCTTCGGGTCGGCAAGCAGGGCTCTCGCGAAGGAGATGAGCTGGCGCTGTCCGGCTGAGAGGCGGGTTCCGCGCTCGTTGACCTGGGTGTAGTAGCCGTCCTCCAGTGCCATGATGAAATCATGGGCGCAGACGGTTTTGGCGGCCGTGATGACCTGTTCGTCCGTGGCTTCCATGTTGCCGTAGCGGATGTTGTCCATGATGGTGCCGGAGAAGATGAAGCTGTCCTGCAGCATCACGCCCATCTGCTTGCGCAGAGACTTGATCGTTACGGTGTTGATGTCGATGCCGTCAATTAAGATCTGGCCGGAATCCAGGTTGTAGAAGCGGCTGATCAGGTTGATGATGGTCGATTTGCCGGCGCCGGTCGGACCTACAATCGCGAAGGATTCTCCCTGTCTGACCTTGAAGCTTACGCCCTTTAGAATCGGGAGGCCCTCTTCATAGGAGAATACGACGTTCTTGAATTCTACATCCCCCTTGATCGGAGGCATTTCCACGGCGCCCGGGGCGTCCTTGACTGCGACGGGCTCGTCGATGGTCTCGAAGATGCGGTCCAGATAGGAGAGGGCCGTGAGCAGGGAGTTGTAGAAGCTGGCCAACGTGTTGATCGGCGTCCAGAAGCGTCCGATGTAGCTGGTGAACGCGATAATGGTACCGGTTTCAATGGCGTTGATGTCTCCGGAGAGCCAGCTGACGCCGATGACATAGATGGCGGCCGTGGTCAGGGCGGAGATGTTATCGACGGCGGGGGGCAGCAGGAAGTTGTAGCTGACTGCCTGCATCCAGGCCTTGCGGTAGTCGTCGCTTAAGCGGTTGAAGATCTTGATGTTCTCCGTCTCGCGCACGAAGCTCTGTGTGACCCGGATTCCGCTGATGCTCTCGGCTATGTAGGCGTTCAGGTTCGAGGATTTGTTGCTGGAAATCTGCCAGGCCACGCGCTGCTTCCTTTTAATAATGAAGACAAGCACTGCGAGGATGGGAAGTCCGCACAGGCATACCAGCGTCAGCCTCACATTGAGCGCCAGCATGAAGCCGATGATGAAGAACAGGCTGCACAGATCCGTGAAGGTATTCACGATACCGTTCGAGAGCAGATCCGAGAGGCTGTTCACGTAATTGACGACGCGGACCTGAATCTTGCCGTGGGGGCGGTCGTCATAGTAGGAGAACGGCAGCTCCTGCAGGTGCACGAAGATATCCTTGCGGATCTCGTGGATGATACTCTGACCGAGCTTTGCGGTAATCGTAATCTTCATTCTGAGAATCAGGACGCAGACGATGTTGATGAACAGCAGCCCGAGGCTGATTCCCACGATTCCGGCGATATTGCCGGCGGGGATGTAGTCGTCCATGATGACCTTCAGAATAATGGGGGTCAGCATGCTCAGGGCGCTCGATACCAGCATCAGGGCAATGGTGGTCGCAAGCTCCTTCGTATGTGGTTTAATGTAGGTATGATACAGACGGGCAACCTGCTTTATGTTGAATTCCGACTGTAATGTTTCGTCAATGTCAATCTTATTTCGTGCCATTGCCGCAATCCTCCTTTCCGGCCGGTTCTGCCTGCGCGGACGCCGGTTCCTGCGAATTCCATTTTCCGGCCCGGATTTGATCAAATTCCCCGTACTGATGACTGAATACGGTGTAGTAATATCCCTTCTTCTCCAGAAGCTGTTCATGTGTGCCCGACTCCAGGATTCTTCCGTTGTCCATGACCAGGATCAGATCCGCGTCGCGGATAGAGGAAATCCGGTGGGCGATGATAAAGACGGTCCGCTCGCCCAGGGAGTGAAGCGCATCCTGAATATGGGATTCCGTCTCCATGTCGACGGCGGAGGTGGTATCATCCAGGATCACGATGGACGGATCTTTCAGCAGAGTTCTTGCGAGGGAGATTCTCTGCTTCTGGCCTCCGGAGAGGCCCACGCCGCGCTCGCCGACAATGGTATCGTACTGATCGGGCATCTTCATAATGAAGCCGTCCGCATCCGCGATAATGGCCGCCTGCCTGACCTCCTCGAAGGTCGCGCCCGGCTTTCCGTAGGCGATGTTGCCCTCGATAGTATCAGAGAAGAGAAACACATCCTGCATCGCCATGCCGATGTTGTCGCGGAGGGAATACAGGTCGTATTTCTTCACATTGGTGCTGTCAATCAGCACTTCGCCCTCCGTCACGTCGTAGAAACGGCAGAGCAGGCTTACCAGCGTGGATTTGCCTGAGCCTGTCGCGCCGATGATGCCGACGGTCTGGCCGGGATTGACCTTGAAATTAATATCATGCAGAACCAGATCTCCGTTCGCCATATAGTTGACATTCCGGAACTCCACGCGTCCGCGCAGCTTCTTCTTCACATAGGGGCGCTTCGGCTCTTTGATCTCGGGCTCTGCCTTCACCGTGTTATAGATCTTCTCACAGGAGGTGACGAATCTCTGGTAGTCAT
>CALWGS010000148.1 GCA_944380155.1 uncultured Lachnospiraceae bacterium | reverse complement strand
ATTGTGAGACACGATGGTCCTCTGTACAGAATCTGTGGCAAGAACATCGAATATGAAGGAGGTCGCGTAATGAACGACATTATTAAGAACATTGAAGCAGCCCAGTTGAAGGCTGAAATTACTCCCTTCCGTGTGGGTGATACCGTGAAGGTATACGCCAAGGTGAAGGAAGGCAACCGTGAGAGAACTCAGGTATTTGAAGGCGTTGTATTGAAGAGACAGAACGGCGGGGCAAGAGAGACCTTTACGGTCAGGAAGTCCTCGAACGGAGTCGGCGTTGAGAAGACATGGCCGCTTCATTCCCCGAGCGTGGAGAGGATTGAAGTGGTAAGACATGGTAAGGTCAGGAGAGCGAAGCTGAATTACTTACGCGACAGAGTGGGTAAGAAGGCTAAGGTTAAGGAATTAATTAAATAATTGGTTCCGTCGGTTATCTTGAAAAGAAAACAGTGGAGCGGATTCTTTGGCGTCCGCTTTACCGGAGAAGGGGTGTTGCAGCAGGTTGTAACACCCCGTTTTGCTATCTGTATACGGAGGGCGCAATGGAATTCGATTTTGAACGGGAACACAAGCCCCTTAGGAAGCAAATCTGGTTCCGGATTTTCCTTTGGCTCTTACAGCTCGGCGCGGCCGTCGGACTTGCGTGGGTCCTGACGGATGTATCAGTGGAGAGGACGGTTATGACGGGGCCTTCGATGGAACCGACCCTTCCGGACGGAACCTCGATCGTAATTAATAAAGCGGCCTACTGGATCGGGGATCCGGATCGCTATGATGTGATTGTATTCCGGCAGACAGGAAGCGAGCATGTCTATTATAATATCAAACGCGTGATCGGACTGCCGGGCGAGACGGTTCGGATTGAAGACGGAGTAATCTATATTAACGGGGAAGCCCTGAGTGAGCCCGTGAACGTGGAGGCCGTGAGGATTGCGGGTCTGGCAGAGGAAGATCTGGTATTGGATGAGAACGAATATTTTGTACTTGGTGATAATCGGAACAATAGTGAGGACAGCCGGTTTGCGAATATCGGCTGTATTGTAAGAGATGATATTGTCGGAAAGGCATGGCTTACGCTTTCTCCGTTTAATTTCGTAGACAAGCTGAACGCGGCGGACACCGGCGAATAACAGGAAGGAGCAGCAGATGCAGGTTCAATGGTATCCCGGTCATATGACCAAAGCAAGAAGGCAGATGCAGGAGGATATGAAGCTGGTCGATGTGGTAATCGAGCTGGTGGACGCCAGGATCCCAAGCTCAAGTAAGAATCCCGACATCGATGTTCTGGCGAAGAATAAAGCGAGGATTATTCTCCTGAATAAGGCGGATATGGCAGATCCGGCAAAGACCGGCGCCTGGAAGGAGGCACTGGAAGAGAAGGGCTTCTTTACCGTGCTGGTGAATTCGAGGGACGGAAGCGGGGTGAAGGAAGTTCACGGGGTCATTCAGGAGGCCTGTGCGGCGAAGATCGAACGCGATCGGAAGCGGGGCATTCTCAACCGTCCGATCCGTGCGATGGTCGCCGGCATTCCCAATGTTGGGAAATCCACTTTCATCAATACATTCGCCGGGAAGGCATGCACCAAGACCGGCAACAAGCCGGGCGTAACCAAGGGAAAGCAATGGATCCGGCTGAATAAGAATGTGGAGCTGTTAGATACGCCGGGGATTCTGTGGCCCAAATTTGAGGATCCCAAGGTTGGCGTCCGGATTGCCCTGATCGGTTCCGTTAATGATGATATTTTGAATCCCAGGGAGCTTTCGCTGGAGCTGATCCGCTTCCTGCATCTGGAATATGCGGGAATTCTGGCCGCCCGCTACGGGATTGAGGAAGCGGAAGAGGCGGCCGTGACGCTTGCGGAAATTGCCCGCAGGCGGGGCTGTCTGCAAAAGGGCGGCGAATATGATTATGACAGGGCCGCCGGCTTTCTGCTGGATGATTTCAGGAACGGGCGCCTTGGCAGGATTACGCTGGAAGATCCGAGATAGCCCGGAACGGAGGGAACGATGGGAGAAGAGAATAAAAAGGGACAAAGGCAGAGCGTATCGGAGATCCGGGCCGGGATTCAGGCGCAGACAGATCGGCTGATACAGAGCGGATGCAGGAGAGAGGAGGATTATCTTAAGATTCTGGACCCCTATCTTGAGGATCCGCGTACATCCGTCCGTGCCCTGGTCGAGACGCAGCAAAGAAAGATTAGACGCCTGACGGCCGAGTTTGCAAGACTGTATCAGATGACGGAATTTGAAAGAAAATACAACGATTTATCCGCGATCTGCGGAATAGACGAGGTGGGGAGAGGGCCGCTTGCCGGGCCTGTGGTTGCCTGCGCGGTCATCCTGCCGAAGGAGTGTAACATCTTATATCTGAATGATTCCAAGCAGCTGACTCCGAAGAAGAGAGAGGAGCTGTACGACGAAATCCGGCAGAAAGCAGCAGCCGTTTCCGTAGGCTGTGTGTCTCATGAGGTGATTGATGAGAAGAATATTCTCCGCGCGACACAGCTTGCCATGAAGCAGGCCGTTGAGGGACTTGCGGTTACGCCGGATCTTCTGCTGGTGGACGCCGTACAGATTCCGGATGTTTCCTGCCGTCAGATTGGGATTATCAAGGGGGATGCCCGCAGCATATCCATTGCCGCGGCCAGTATTGTGGCCAAGGTGACCAGGGATCGTATGATGTGCGAATTCGACAGACTCTATCCGGGATACGAATTTGCGTCCAATAAGGGATACGGATCCGAGACTCATATTAAGGCATTGAACGAACGCGGGCCGTGCCCGATCCACCGGAGGAGCTTTCTTAAGAATCTTGAGATCGCAAAAGCCGGAAAAGACGAAGGGAGGGCAGGGCTCTGAACGAAAAAAACGAATCCGGACAGGGAAAGGCTCATGGGACGGGACAGAGGGCTCTTGGGTACGATAAGGAAGGTCTCGCGGCGGATTATCTGCGCGGTCTGGGTTATGAGATTCTGGTGAGAAATTATTATTGCCGGAGCGGCGAAATTGATATCATTGCGAGGGAGGGCGGCTACCTGGTATTTGCAGAGGTCAAATACCGCTCTGCGGATACCTGCGGCCTGCCCCAGGAGGCGGTTGATTCGAGGAAAATCAGGCATCTTGTCAGAGCGGCCCGGTACTATCTCTACGCTCATGGGATGTCGGACATTCCCTGCCGGTTTGACGTTGTTACGATTCTGGGCAGCCAGGTGTCTGTGATTCAGAACGCCTTTGAAGCGGATTAACTTGCGGATGTCTGTTCACAGACATGTGTTCGCACGGAAATGGAGAATAGAATTCTATGAATTATGAGAAAATAACAGAACATGCCTGGCTGGATCGAACAGGTGATACTCCCTATCTGTTCTTCCCCGTTCTGCGCGGGTTAGGCGTCAGACACGGCTTTTCCACGCGTCTGGGCGGAGTGAGCGAGGGGTGCTTCGCGACGATGAATCTCGGATTTCGCAGAGGGGATTCGGAGGAAAACGTGAGGGAGAATTACCGCAGGATCTGCGCGGCAATCGGAATTCAGGCCGAAGATCTGGTCTTTACAGATCAGGTTCATAAGATCCACATCCGGATTGCCTGTGCACAGGATAAGGGAAAGGGCTACCGAAGAGAGCGGGACTATCGGGAAATTGACGGACAAATCACAAATGAGGAGAATCTGCCGCTTCTTGTGTTTGCTGCGGACTGTGTGCCGCTGTATCTGGTTGATCCTGTCCGCAGGGCCATCGGCCTGGTTCATTCGGGCTGGAGGGGAACGGCGGCCGGGATTGGAGCCGCTGCCGTGCGGCGCATGAGCGAGGTATACGGAAGCGATCCGAAGGATATCACAGCCGTGATCGGGCCGTCCATCGGACCGGATCATTATGAGGTGGGAGCCGAGGTCAGAGGGGCATTCGAGGCTTATTATACCGGAGAACAGCTGGAAGCATGCTTTTGTCCGTCCGGTCCGGATCGGTATTTGCTTGATCTGTGGACGGCTAACCGGATTGTCCTGACACGGGCAGGGCTTTCCGCAGAGCATGTGATTGTTTCGGGAGCCTGTACCTGGTCCCTGTCTGAGCTGTTCTTCTCGCACCGGAGAGACGGAAGCAGCCGCGGCAGCATGGCAGCGTTTTTATGTTTGTAGGAGGCGGATATGAAACACAGTCCGAAGCAAAGGGGACATGAAATTAAGAGGGTGCTTGAGGGAAGCATCGCATGGGAGCTTGGATTGGCTCCAGGCGATGTGCTGCTGTCCGTGAACGGAAAAGAGATAGAAGACATCCTGGATTATCATTATCTGACCAATGAAGAGTACCTGACTGTTCTGGTCAGGAAGCCGGACGGAGAAGAATGGGAGCTGGAAATCGAAAAAGAATTCGAGGATGATCTAGGACTTGAATTCACGGAGGAACTGATGGATTCGTACCGCTCCTGCAGAAACAAATGCATCTTCTGCTTCATCGATCAGATGCCTTCCGGGATGAGGGAGACGCTTTATTTTAAAGATGATGACGCAAGACTTTCCTTCCTTCAGGGAAATTATATTACACTTACGAATATGAGCGACAAACAGATCGAGCGTATTCTGTTTTATAAGCTTTCGCCGATTAATATTTCGATTCATACAACGAACCCTAAGCTGCGCTGTCAGATGCTGAACAACCGCTATGCCGGGGAGTCGCTTAAGAAAATCGACCGCCTCTGCGAGGGGGGAATCACCTTGAACGGCCAGATTGTCCTGTGCCGGGGATATAATGACGGGGATGAGCTGAGGCGCACGTTAACGGATCTGGAACGGTATCTTCCGAATCTGCAGAGCGTATCCGTTGTTCCGGTTGGGCTGACCAAATACCGGGAGGGCCTTACGCCGCTGACTCCGTTTGACCGGGAAGAGGCCGGAAAGGTTCTGGCATTGATTGAAGAATATCAGGACTATTATAAGAGAAACTACGGCACCCGCCTGGTTTTTGCAAGTGATGAATGGTATCTGACCGCCGGGAAGGAGCTTCCCACTGCCGACTTTTATGAGAATTACCCGCAGATTGAGAACGGGGTCGGGATGGTGCGAAGTCTGATCGATGAATTTGCCGATGCGTTTTCCTGCGAACAGCCGGATCAGGAATGCAGAGAAGTTTCACTTGCAACCGGAAGATTGATGGGACCTGTCTTGCGGGAGATTCTTCATGTGCTTCCCGATAAGTTCCCGAATACTCATGTGACTATCTACGAGATCCGCAATGATTTCTTCGGAGAGCATATTACGGTGGCGGGTCTTTTGACCGGACAAGATATCATGGCTCAGCTTTCCGGCAGAATGAAATCAAGCCGTCTTTTGCTTCCCTCCGCCCTGCTTCGCAGCGGCGAGGAAGTCCTTCTGGATGACATAACCATCCGGGATATCGAAAAGGCTTTACAAACCACCGTTCGTATTGTAAAATCAGATGGAAGAGATTTACTTCGCGCCATACTGGGAAGGGATGATAACCGGGACTCCTAATGGGAGAACCAGGCAGGAATTCCGGTTTTCCTCCCGAGATTCGGCAGGCCGGAGAAAAAGGAGACAAATACATCATGAATAAACCAATCGTAGCCATTGTCGGCAGGCCCAATGTCGGGAAGTCGACTTTGTTCAACGCCCTTGCCGGGGAGAGGATCTCGATTGTCAAGGATTACCCCGGGGTAACCAGAGATCGAATCTATGCGGATATTACCTGGCTGGATAAGCAGTTCACCATGATCGATACCGGAGGAATCGAGCCGGAGAGCAAGGATATGATGCTGACGTATATGCGCGAGCAGGCGCAGATCGCCATTGATACGGCAGATGTGATTATCTTTTTAACCGATGTGCGTCAGGGACTGGTAGACGCCGATTATAAGGTCGCGGATCTGCTGCGCCGTTCCAGGAAGCCGATTATTCTGACCGTGAATAAGGTGGACAGTTTTCAGAAGCTTCAGGCGGATATCTATGAATTTTATAATCTCGGGCTTGGAGATCCCTTCCCGATCTCTGCATCTTCGAAGCTTGGATTCGGCGAGCTTCTCGATGAGGTCGTGAAATACTTCCCCCAGTCTGGGACGGAAGAAG
>CALWGS010000147.1 GCA_944380155.1 uncultured Lachnospiraceae bacterium | reverse complement strand
GGACGATGGTTTGATGTGGGGGAGCCTGTGAGATTCGGGAATTGATGCTTTCGTATATATTTTAATTTCCATCCCGGATGAAATTGGCGCGGACGGATACTCCGCCAATGCAAGGGACGCTGCCCTGACTGCCAGGCGCCTGCTTGAGGAGGGCAAGTAGATGGCTTGATGTGAGACAGTCTGTGTGATGCGGGGACGATGGTTTGATGTGGGGGAGCCTGTGAGATTCGGGAATTGATGCTTTCGTATATATTTTAATTTCCATCCCGAATGAAATTATGGTATACTGATCTCAGGTGTTATGAATTCTAATAGAAAAGGCATGGCGCTGCGCGCCGGATTGGAGGTTATCATGAGCAAGGTCAGACGGATCTATGTAGAAAAGAAGCCGCCCTACGCCGTCAGGGCGAAGGAGCTGAAGGAAGAGCTCATCAGCTATCTCGGCCTTACGGGGCTTACGGGAGTACGTGTGCTGATTCGCTATGATGTGGAGAATATCAGTCAGGATACGTATGAGAAAGCGTGCGGTACGGTGTTTTCGGAGCCGCCTGTGGACGTATTATATGAAGAGAGCTTCCCCGCGGCCGAGCAGGCCCTGGTGTTCTCCGTGGAATATCTTCCCGGACAGTTCGACCAGAGAGCGGATTCCGCAGAGCAGTGCGTGAAGCTGCTGAATGAGTCCGAAGAGCCGGTGATCCGCTCCGCGACAACGTATGTGCTCTCCGGAGAGCTGAATGAAGAGGATGTCAGGCGGGTGAAGGAGTACTGTATCAATCCGGTCGATTCCAGGGAGACTTCGGAAGAGAAGCCGGAGACTTTGGTCGCGGTCTTCGCAGTTCCGGATGATGTTGCCATATTCGAGGGATTCACGGCATTGCCGGAGGAGGACTTGAAGAAATTATATACGTCTTTGAATCTTGCGATGAGCTTCGCGGACTTTCAGTTCATTCAGACGTATTTTGCAAATCAGGAAAAGAGGGATCCTTCCGTGACGGAGATCCGTGTACTGGATACCTATTGGTCCGATCACTGCCGTCATACGACGTTTTTGACGGAGCTGAACGAGGTATCCTTCGAGGACGGCTATTACAGGAAGCCGATCGAGGAGGCCTATGAGGCATACCGGGCCGACAGAGAGGAGCTCTATCGGGGAAGAACCGACAAATATATCTCCCTGATGGACATTGCCACGATGGGGATGAAGAAGCTGCGCGCAGAGGGTAAGCTTGCGGATATGGAGGTCTCGGATGAGATCAATGCCTGCTCCATCGTAGTGCCGGTGGAGATTGACGGAGTAACGGAGGAGTGGCTGGTATTCTTTAAGAATGAGACCCATAACCATCCAACTGAAATCGAACCCTTCGGCGGTGCGGCGACCTGCCTTGGCGGCGCGATCCGGGATCCGCTCTCGGGCCGCGGTTATGTGTATCAGGCTATGCGTGTAACGGGAGCCGCGGATCCGACGGTGTCGCTTAAGGATACGCTTCCCGGCAAGCTGGCGCAGAGGAAGATTGTGACCGGGGCAGCCAGAGGATACAGCTCCTACGGTAATCAGATCGGGCTTGCGACCGGACTTGTGGATGAGATCTATCATCCGAATTATGTTGCCAAGCGCATGGAGATTGGCGCGGTGATGGGAGCTGCGCCAAGGAAGAATGTTATCCGTGAGAACTCGGATCCCGGCGATATCATTATTCTGATGGGCGGAAGAACGGGACGCGACGGCTGCGGCGGCGCGACCGGATCCTCGAAGGTTCATACCACGGAATCCATTCATACCTGCGGAGCTGAGGTGCAGAAGGGAAACGCGCCTACGGAGAGAAAGCTTCAGAGACTGTTCCGCAGAGAAGAGGTCAGCCGCCTGATTAAGAAATGCAACGATTTCGGCGCCGGCGGCGTATCGGTGGCAATCGGCGAGCTTGCGCCCGGACTGCGGATTGATCTGGACAAGGTTCCGAAGAAATACGCGGGACTTGACGGGACGGAGCTTGCGATTTCCGAATCTCAGGAGCGTATGGCGATTGTAGTCTCCCCGAAGGATGTGGATCAGATGCTGGCCTATGCGCAGGAAGAGAATCTTGAGGCCGTGCCGGTAGCTGAGGTGACGGAAGAGGCAAGACTTGTGATGTCCTGGAGGGGCAAGGTGATTGTAGACATCTCCAGAGCCTTCCTGGATACGAACGGCGCGCACCAGGAGACAGCAGCTGCCGTTACCATGCCGGATGAAGCGAAGAACTATTTTAAAACCGGAGCCTGCTATGAGTCGGTTTCCCATAAGAAGAAGGCTGCTAAGAGCGGCACGAATGCGGATGAAGCAAAGCAGGAGTGGCTGTCCATGCTTGCAGATCTGAATGTCTGCTCGAAGAAGGGTCTGGTAGAAATGTTCGACAGCTCCATCGGGGCGGCGACCGTTACCATGCCGTACGGCGGAAAGTACCAGATGACTCCAATTCAGACCATGACGGCGAAGCTCCCTGTACTGGGCGGCTCCTGCGATACGGTGACGATGATGAGCTACGGCTACGATCCCTTCCTCTCAAGCTGGAGCCCTTATCACGGAGCGATCTATGCCGTGATCTCCTCCGTGGCGAAGATTGTCGCGGCAGGCGGAGATTACCGCGGAATCCGCTTCACCTTCCAGGAGTATTTTCGAAGGCTCGGAACGGATCCGAAACGCTGGGGTGAACCGTTAGCCCCTCTGCTCGGAGCCTATGAGGCGCAGATTAAGCTTGGACTTCCGTCCATCGGAGGCAAGGACAGTATGTCCGGAACTTTCAATGACATTGATGTTCCTCCGACTCTTGTATCCTTCGCCGTGAATGTCACCAAGGCCGGAAATGTCATTTCTCCGGAATTCAAGAAGGCCGGGAATGTGCTCGTTATCTTCCCGATTCCAAAGGATGTGTATGATCGCCCGGATTATGAGCGCGTGATGGTATTGTACGATAAGCTGACCGAGCTGAGTCATGAGAAGGTATTCGTATCTGCCTATGCGCTGGGAGCGAAGGGAATCGCGGAGGCTGTCAGCAAGATGGCGTTCGGCAACGGACTCGGCGTGCGCATCGACGCTCCGAAGGAGATGCTGTTTGCTCCGTCTTACGGCGATATTCTGGTCGAACTGGATCCGGCCGATGTATCAAAGCTGGCTCAGGCAGGGGTATCCTGCCGGAAGGTGGGCGAGGTCATTGAACATGCAAGGATCGAGTGCGGCGATATGAAGCTGGAGCTTTCGGAGGCTCTGGACGCCTGGACGGATACCCTCGAATCCGTATTTCCGACCCGCTCGGGCGTGAAGCAGGAGGAGGTTCCTTCCCGGCTGTATGATGCGAAGACCGTATATACGGCAAGCCGCAAGGCTGCGAAGCCAAACGTGTTCATTCCGGTCTTCCCGGGAACCAACTGCGAGTATGACACCCTTCAGGCATTCGAACGCGCGGGCGCGCAGGTGAATACGGTGGTGTTCCGAAACTTAAATGAAAGCATGATCCGCGAGTCGGTGGAGGCGTTTGAGAAGGCGATTAGAGAGGCGCAGATTGTGATGTTCCCGGGCGGCTTCTCCGCAGGAGATGAGCCGGACGGTTCGGGCAAGTTTATCGCCACGGCGTTTCGAAATCCCAGGATCAGCGATGCGGTCAATGATCTGCTCAAGCAGAGGGATGGCCTTGTGCTCGGTATCTGCAACGGTTTCCAGGCAATCATCAAGCTGGGTCTTGTGCCCTACGGCGAGATCACGCCGCAGCATGAGGATTCGCCGACCCTGACCACGAATCACATCGGCCGCCACATTTCCAAGTCGGTCTACACCAAGGTAGTGACCAACAAGTCCCCGTGGCTGATGAAGGCAGAGCTCGGCGGAGTATACGCGATCCCTGCCTCGCACGGAGAGGGCCGCTTTGTCGCGAGCGGGGAATGGCTGAAGAAGCTGATGGACAACGGCCAGATCGCGACACAGTATGTGGATGTGAACGGTCGCCCGACCATGGATGAGGATTACAACCCGAACGGCTCCTACTGCGCGATCGAGGGCATTACAAGCCCTGACGGAAGAGTGCTCGGCAAGATGGCTCATTCCGAACGCCGCGGAGCTTATGTGGCGGAGAATATTACGGGCTGTCAGAATCAGTATATCTTTGAGTCCGGAGTGGAATACTTCAGGTAATCAATAAAGTCAATTATAAAACAGGCGGGCAGGGGGCAGCCCCTGCCCTGTCAAATCTTCCATCCCATTTCCGTCCTGTTCCTCGTGAATAGAATTCTATATCCTAAAAAAATCTTGAATATAATTCTTTCAATACTAATAATCCTAAAATCGTCAAAATAGACAAAATTTGATCCCGCGGGAGCGGCCTGTATTTGTATAACATGTATAATTGAGTCTGGAAATTATTTTAAATAATATTATTACTTGCATATGACAGTATGAATTAGAATATAAAAAGTTCAATTAAGGGAGTAGAACGAAAAAGATAGTCCTAAAACGATTATTTGAATCGATGAATTCATATATACAGGACTCGAAAAATAGTATATAATGTGAAATGCATGGTCATTTTGCCGGTATTTATATGGTTTTCAGTCGGTCTGTTTCTGGACACCGATATTGCCCTGAGACACGAATATAGACAGGAATCGTATCTGCGTATGGAAAAGACTATAAGATCGTATGAATAAAAATAATAAAAAATATAAGGGGTGCCAGAGCGCATGGAAGGCAGATCAGGCTGACACGCTTCTGACAACAGGATAGGAGGGAATGAGAGCTTTGGATAAAAGCGACGAACGGTTCAACGAATTAATCATCGAGATGAGTCCCAAGGTACTTCGATTTGTGAAGCACTGGTGCAGGGACTGGAGTATGGCGGAAGACATTGCGCAGGAGGTCTTCGAAACAGTCTATGTAAGGCGGGAGCGGCTGCTTGACCATGAGAACCCGCGGGGCTGGATCATGAAGATAGCCAAACACAAGATCCTGAAGACAATGCTGGACGAAGAGAAGTATTATGAGAGAATGGTCCCGTTAGACGAGGTTGTGGAAAGCAGGATTGGACATGAGTGCAATATGACCGACGGCCTCATTGCGGAGGAGATTCTTTCGAGATTGTCAAAGGGAGAGTCACATCTGCTCCACGGATACTATGTGGAGGGCCATTCCGCCAGTCAGATGTCAAAAGAGCTTGATATCTCCGTACCTGCGTTTCGGATGAGGCTGAATCGGGCCAAGAAGAAATTGAGAAAGCTCATGAAGATGGAGGAGTATATTTGATGAGGTGTGAAGGGACGGATTGTCTGCGGGATGCCGAGACAGATAGAAATACGGCCGGACGGGGCCGTATTCCAGCCCGTATGCCGGGAATCCGTGTCGATACATGGTAATAATTAGCAAATAATTGAAAATAACCGAAAAAAATCTAAAAAAATTTCGAAATTCGCGTTATAAATGTGGCACTTCGAGGAATATACATATTGGAAGGGGATAGAAATGCTCAGGCAAAAAGAAGAAACAAATACTACGACGAGAGGAGATGAGAACGGAAAGCTTAAAGAAGAATTACAGGCTGAGCTCGAAAAAGAGCTTCGCCTCCCTGACTCGGAATTCGACTACGAGAAGACGCTCTATATGCTGGAGATTCTCAGAAAGAAGGAAGCAGAGCAGCAGGGAAAGTCTCCTGATGATAAGGAACCAACCTCTGAGGAACAGGCAGCGGCATTTATCAAACGTTTCAATGAAAGGAACGGGACAAACTTCGCGCTGACAAAAAAAGAGCTGGAGTCACGGAAACGGGCGGCACGCACGAGGCGTCTGCGGGCGGCTGCGATCCTGTTGGTGGTGATAGGATCGTTTGCGGCTATGAATGAAGTGACGAAGGCTTCGCAGAACCTTTCTATTTTTGAATTTTTGAGAAAGAAGGCGACTCAGTTTGTGTATGAGATTAATGCCGGGGATTATCCGGTGGAGGATGAGGAGGAGAATAAGGGACTGGTTGAGAAGTATAATGGACAGGGAAGTACATGGAAGGATTTATTAAACAAATTAGAGTATTCTGTGTATTGGCCAACTTATATACCACAAGAATTGGAAATTTCTGATTTTCGAGAACAAAATATTGATAATATAGACGAAATCTATGTTGAATATTCGAATTATGAAACAGAGAAGTATATAAGTATTATAATTTATCAATCAAAGAATAACACGGGGTATATTGACTTGTTTATTGGAGATCAGTGGACAAAAGAAGAAGTTCCTTTAAATTCAGGAGAAGAAATCGTGGTGTATGTTGGAGAGAAATGTAGTAAAACTATACTTAGTATTGGATATAATTTATATACAATCCAATCTAATCTTGAGGAAAGTACACTTATTCAGGTAATAAACAGTATGGAGGTAGTAGATGAAGAAGAGTAGTAAAATAGTAGCTTTTTTGATGTGTTTACTAGTTGGATTTGGTATAACTGCAGAAGCACAGGCCACAACGGATAATAAAATACGGATTTATGAGATTGGGGACGGCTTAGATGTGTATTTAGATCAAGCACAGATGCAACGCAGCAATGAGCTGACTTGTTTGATGTCGATATCCAGAAATGAAGAAGAAAATCAGATTATTGTTACATTTTCTACAACCGCAAGCACTTCCTCAATTCCTACAGAAGTAGGAGTTAAGGATTTTCTCTTACAGGAAAAAGGTTGGCTGTTTTGGAGCAATATATATCATGATAACTTCAAAAGAGAAGATGCAAGATATTATTCTGGAGGCATTGTTTACAATGGCCCTGAAGAAGGAAAGAAATATCGCGCAATCGGAACACATTATGCTATCATTGATGGGGAAGAGTATACCTATATAATGATATCAGAAGAAGTGTAAGAATATCATCACTATAAGTATAAATAGCGCATAACGAGCAAAAACTGTATAATTTCAGGGAGGAAAACTAAAATGGGCGAGGTGTACATCAAAGTCGATGAAAGGATTGTCAGAATCGATCTGGAGGATGAACGAGGATACTCGGAGGTTGACTGGGAGGAGCAGGACGAGGAGATGCAGAAGGCCAAGGTGAACAGGTTGATTCAGGAGTATCTGGAATAAAAGCTTCAAATGCCCGATTATAGTTTATTTGTATGAAAAGCATCATGGAATGATGAGGGACGACGCAGATTCGGGAAGCAGACGGACCGGGGCACCCCGGCTGAGCGGCGCCGTTCACGCGGGCTGCTTTCCGCAGAAGGGTTCGGAAGGACGGTATGTTATAACGGACAGAGATGAGGGAAGTATCGGAGCATAGAGTACCCGGCGGATCGGCTGAGTCTGATTGGATCGGCCGTGACAGCCGGGGAATCCATACCAGGAAGCCATAGCGCAGCTGTATTTGCTGTGTACAGGAATGCCAGTACCGGACAACAGATCGGAAGTATTGTGTCTGAGCCCCCTTCAGGCAATGGCCTCTTCCGGCACACAGGATCAGCGGCAGCAGAACGGAGAGAGAAGCGCTGCCATGTGCTGAGGTGAATACACGAAACAACAACGACAGATCAAAGAGATACGATGGGGATCGTATCCTGCTTTGGTCTGTTTTTGTATTTCCTCCTGGAAGGAATTATGGTATAATGCTGTCAGGCGGCTGCTGTGCCTGCATCAACGAAGGAGTAAGAGGAGGATGCGATGGAGCTAAGACAATACCGGCCGGAGGATGTTCATGAGATTATTACCCTGTTTTATGATACGGTTCATACTGTGAATGCTGCGGATTATACGTCGGAGCAGAGGGACGCGTGGGCTCCGAAGGAGCAGGATGCGGCTGCATGGAACCGGAAATTATCAGAGCATGATACCCTGCTTGCGTGGGAGAGGGGACGCATTGTCGGGTTCGGAGATATGGATGAGACAGGGTATTTGGATCATCTGTATGTCCACCGGGACTGTCAGAGGCAGGGAATTGCGGCGGCTATCAGCGAAGCATTGGAGGAACGTGCGGCAAGGAAGGGACTGCGGATCATAGTTGTGCATGCTTCTATAACAGCCCGGCCGTTCTTTGAGGCACGCGGCTACCGGATGGTCCGGGAGCAGAGCGTGAAGAGGAGGGGACAGACTCTGACCAATTATGTAATGGAGAAGAGGCTTGGAGAC
>CALWGS010000146.1 GCA_944380155.1 uncultured Lachnospiraceae bacterium | reverse complement strand
GCTATACAGGCGGCGGACTTGTGAAGCCGGATCTGGTAGCACCCGGAGTTGATATTGTCAGTGCCGCGCCGGGAGGCGGCTATACGGCGCGCTCCGGAACCTCGATGGCAGCGCCCTTTGTGACCGGAGCGGCGGCGCTTCTGATGCAGTGGGGGATTGTAAAGAGAAATGATCCGTATCTGTACGGAGAGAAGGTGAAAGCTTATCTGATCAAAGGGGCAAGGCCCCTTCCCGGATATCCGGACGTACCCAATCCGGTAACAGGTTACGGAGCCCTGTGTGTGGCGGACAGCATTCCGCGTTAAAAAAGCGGCAGGCCCTGCTGCCTGCCGCCGGAGTTCCCGACAATCACTCCCTGACGGGATACATCTGCCTGCAGATCCGCTTCCCGGCCGTGGTGCGAAAGACGCGTTCGTATGCCGTCCGGCAGACCTGGGGGGAAGCGCCGTCCTCATGCAGGTTCACAAGAAAATCTGCTTCTATCAGGATTTGATAGTCCATTCCGTCAACATCGTGGTAGGTATGATGGTGTGCGATCAGATAGCAGACGCGTTCAATCACGGAATCCGGATATCCTAAGGACCTTAGCATCGGCTCCGCCGCGGCGGGGCCTTCCTCCTCCTGGTGCTTGCCGCTGCAATCGTTATATTTCTCCTCACTGACCTTGATTCCGATATCATGTACGATTGCTGCCGTGTCCAGAATATACTGAAGCGTATCCGAAATCCCTTCGAGCGTTCCGATCAGGCGCGAGAATTCATACACCTTCAAAAAATGCTGGATCCTGGCCGGATCCTGTCGGTAATACTCCATCATGGCTGTAATGAGTCTTGAATGCTGTTCCATATGCTCCACCTTCCTGTATGATGATTCTGCACATTTTGTGTTGAAAAACCTGTATTTATTATAACATTCCGCACAGGAAAAGACAAGGCGGATTCCGGCGGGAAGAATAATGTCATACTTTTTTGGTTGACTTTTCAAATAGGTCAAGTTACTATAAGGAAAGGAAAGGGACAGGTGAAGGAAGACATGATTAGAGGATGGAAACATTTCACTGCAGCAGGAATTGCGGCGTTCGTGCTTCTGGGCAGCATGAGCGGATGCTCCCTGAAGTCGGCGGGCGGCTACTATAACGATGCGATGAGTTATTATGAGGAGAAGAACTATACGCTGGCCGCGCAGAATTTTGAGCTGGCAATCGAGAGGAATCCGGAACGGGCGGAATTCTATATTGATTACGGACTGATGCTGATCGAGACAGGCGATTATGAGGAAGCACTTGCGACTTTTGATAAGGCAATTCTGGACAAGGATATTAAGATGGTTCTGGAGAATAATAAGAGGGCATACAGAGGAAGGGGTATTGCGTATTTTTATATGCTGGAATATGAGATGGCTTTGGAAGAGTTCGATAAGGCGCTTGAGATTGAAGAGCTGTCCTCGCTGGATCTGGATATTTTATCCTATAAAGGGAGTGTCTGTGAGAAGCTTGGCCTCTTCCGGGAGGCCGTGTCAGCCTATGACGAGATCTTAAGGAATGTGGATGGCAGCGCGGATATCTATATGGCAAGAGCCTACGCGTATTTGAATATCGGCGGAATTCAGATGAGCCGGGATGATTACGACAGGGCACTGGCTCTGGAGCCGGAGAATATTAATATCTATCTTGGAAAGTACGCACTGATGAAGCTTCAAAACGATGAAATCGGCGCTGCCGCCGTGCTGTCACAGGCGGAGAGGCTTCCGGTCGAGACCGCCGAGGACAGGCTCCTGTATGCCAAGATTCAGTATTACCAGGAGGATGAGTCGGCGGGAGAGCTGCTGCTGAGCGCGGCGGAAGAGGGAAGTACGCAGGCGTATTTTTATCTGGGCGAGGTTGAGAGAGAGAAAGGAAATTACGAACAGGCGCTGACCTATTATAATGCGTATCTGGAATGGGGCAATCCGGAGAGTTCGGCCCTGTATAATCAGATGGCGGTCTGCGGCATGGAGATCGGGAATTATGATGAGGCGCTTGCCGATATCCAGAGAGGTCTTCTGGTGAGTACTCCCGAGCAGGCGAAAACTCTTCGTCATAATGAAGTGGCGATCTATGAGAAGCAGGGGGATTTTGAGTCTGCCTGCGAGAAGGCGGCCGAATTCCTGGAGGACTATCCTGAGGATGAGAGAATGCTTCGCGAATACGAATTCCTCAGCACCCGGATTGATACTGCGGGGTGAGAAACGGAGAATGGAGTGGAATGATGACGGAACTATATGATATCAAAGCGGAAGAGGAGAGGCAGGAGAGGGTCATCCTGATCGGTGTCGCCGTGAATGAGGGGGATGATGTGGAGGAGTCGCTGGATGAACTGGCCGAGCTTGTCTCGACTGCAGGAGCGAGAACGGCGGGACGGGTAATCCAGAACCGGGAAAGCGTTCATCCGGGAACGTATATCGGAAAGGGGAAGATCGAGGAGGTCGCGGATCTGGCCAGAGAGCTTGACGCGACGGGGATTGTCTGTGACGATGAGCTGTCTCCGGCTCAGATGAAGAATCTGGAGGATGCCCTGGAATTAAAGGTCATGGATCGGACGATGGTGATTCTGGATATTTTCGCGCAGAGAGCGTCCACAAGGGAAGGCAAGATTCAGGTTGAGCTGGCGCAGCTTCGGTATCGTCTGACAAGGCTTGTGGGAATGAGGGAATCTCTCTCAAGGCTCGGCGGCGGAATCGGGACAAGGGGTCCCGGAGAGAAGAAGCTGGAGGTGGACAGAAGGCTTGTCAGGGAGAGAATCTCCCAGCTGAAACGGGAGCTGAAGGAAGTGGAGCTGAACCGGGAGACCACAAGAGCGCTCAGGGAGAAGAATCAGGTTCCGGTGGCGGCGATTGTAGGGTACACCAATGCCGGAAAATCCACGCTGCTGAATTATCTGACCGGCGCGGGAGTGCTGGAGGAGAATAAGCTGTTTGCCACCTTGGATCCGACAACCAGGAGCCTGACACTTGAGAGCGGACAGAAGGTGCTCTTAACCGATACGGTCGGCTTCATCCGCAAGCTCCCTCATCATTTAATTGAGGCATTCCGGAGTACGCTGGAAGAGGCCAAATATGCGGATCTGATCCTTCATGTGACAGACAGCGCAAGTCCTGCCGCCGATCGGCAGATGCATGTGGTCTATGAGACATTAAAGAGTCTTGGAATCGGAGAGAAGCCCATTATAACCGTGTGGAATAAGCAGGACCTTCTCACAGAGCCGGTCAGCGCGAGGGATTTCAGGGCGGATAAGACCGTAAAGATATCCGCTAAGACAGGGCAGGGCATTTCGGAGCTGCTTGCGGCAATCGAAGAGATTCTGCGCGGGAATCAGATACGGGTAGAGAAGGTACTGCCATATGACAGGGCAGGGGATCTTCAGGTGATCCGGAGGTACGGCCAGCTTCTGAGGGAAGAATACACACCTGAGGGCATTCTGATCGAGGCGTATGTTCCGCGGGATGTGTATCAGAAGTATCTGTTCTGACAATCCGCGCTGGACACAGATGAGAATGAGACTCTTTCTTTATAACACAAGATATAGTGTACTAATGCAATTTGACAACAATATATCCGCTTCCTTCTATTGACTTGCTGTCCGTTTTTTGATAAAATGAGGACAGACTTTACATATGGAAGGAAGAATGTGTCATGTTCAATGTAATTAAGCGGGACGGAGAAATTGCGGCATTCGATCTGAGGAAGATCGGCCAGGCCATATCCAAGGCCTTCACTGCGAAGGAGAAGCTGTACAATGACGATATCATTAATCTCCTTTCGCTCCGGGTGACGGCGGATTTCCAAAGCAAGATAAAGGACGGGGCAATTTCCGTGGAGGATATTCAGGACAGCGTGGAGCATGTGCTGGAGAACGCGGGATACACGGACGTTGCCAAGGCATATATCCTCTATCGGAAGAACCGCGAGAAGATTCGAAATATGAAGTCTACAATCCTGGACTACAAGGAGCTGGTGAACAGTTATGTAAAGGAGGAGGACTGGCGGGTCAAGGAGAATTCTACGGTTACTTATTCGGTGGGCGGACTGATCCTGCACAATTCCGGTTCTATCACGGCGAATTACTGGCTGTCCGAGATCTATGACGATGAGATCGCGAACGCGCACCGGAACGCGGATCTTCATCTTCATGATCTGTCCATGCTGACCGGATACTGCGCGGGCTGGTCATTGAAGCAGCTGATTCAGGAGGGGCTTGGCGGGATTCCGGGCAAGATTACCTCGTCTCCGGCTGCTCATCTGTCAACTTTGTGCAATCAGATGGTGAATTTTCTCGGAATTATGCAGAATGAATGGGCGGGCGCACAGGCGTTTTCTTCCTTTGATACCTATCTTGCGCCCTTTGTCAAGGTGGATAACCTGACCTACGATCAGACCAAAAAATGCGTTGAGTCCTTCATTTACGGTGTAAATACGCCCAGCCGCTGGGGAACGCAGGCGCCCTTCTCCAACATTACTTTGGACTGGACGGTGCCCGATGATTTGGCGGAGCTTCCGGCCATTGTCGGCGGCAAGGAGATGGATTTCAAATACAAAGACTGCAAAAAGGAAATGGATATGATTAACCGCGCCTTTATTGAAGTCATGATTGAGGGCGATGCCAACGGCCGC
>CALWGS010000145.1 GCA_944380155.1 uncultured Lachnospiraceae bacterium | reverse complement strand
TATCACTCCGGAAGATGACGCACAGCTTGCCTCAGCTTCTCCGGCTGACCCAAGAGGCCGGCGCAAGCAAAAATCCGTTGCCGGAATCCTGTGCCGAAGCAATCAGCTTGCGCGGATTCTGACGGCGCTCCACGCATCCGCCTGGACCGCCGACTCCCCCTACTGCCGCTTCACAATTTCCCCCGTCCCCGTTTGCGGGGACGGGTCCACTGCAAGCGGGGATGTATCGGACGCTGCGGATTCGGAATCGCCCAAAGCGCTGGATGCCTGCTTTCACATGAATCAGGCCGCGGCCTCAAAGTTCGATCCGAAATGGGCAGAGCACTTCTACGCCGCCCTGCCGAATCTCTCACAGACCGCGGCCGAATGGCTGACCGGACAGCTTGGGCAGGAGGTGTCCGCCAAGGCGCTTACCCCCATTTCCGTGACCTTTGAATGGATCCACGAATCTTGCATTGACTTCAGGGACACGGAATCGAAGGCCGTCTACAGCGTCTATTTTACGCCGGATCTGGATGTAGATCCGCACAGGCAGGAAAATTATTATCCCGAGCTGTATACCGGAGAAGAACTCGAGGCGGTATCCTCACATATCGAACGGCATTTCGGAATCATCTCGAATGTCCTTCACGAAATCATCTCTCCGGATATCCGCATTGATATCTGCGTCATCGAACCGACGCCGGAGCGCAACTATTACACACTCGTTACCTGCGGCATGGGCGCGCACAGAATGAAGGTGCCGGATACCGTAGACGCGGCCCGCTGGGGGAGAGCCGAGCTTCTCATCTGCCTTCCTCCGGACTGGGACATCACAGGCAGCGATGAGACCTCCTACTGGCCGATCCGGTGCTTAAAGTCCATCGCCCGTCTTCCCGGCGAGAAGGATACCTGGATCTCGGCCGCTCATTCGATTTCCTATGACATTCCTTTCGCGCAGAATAACTGGTTCACGGGCATTCTGCTCCTGGAACCGCAGGATATGGATCAGGAGTCGGGCTATACAACGCTTCCGAACGGGGAAGAGGTAAACTTCTACCAGCTCATCCCCCTCTATGAGGAGGAGGTTCGCTATAAGCTCGACTACGGCCTGGACCGGCTTCTCGAACAGATGAAGGATGTCAGCCATGTCGTGGATGTCACAAGGCCAAATGTCCGCATTATGGATATCGACACCATGCTTCAGTAACAGGACAAGAGCGCCGCGGCAGTACCATCCCTGCCGCGGCGCTCTGCTTTACATCCGTTCCGCCCGATCCATATAAGTCTTAATCCCCGCGAAGGTCTCCGCGCTGATAATATGTTCAATCTTACAGGCATCCTCCTCCGCCTTCTTCGATTCGACCCCCGCCGTCAACGAAAGGAATGCCGTCAGGACCGTATGTCTCTCATAGATTGCCTCTGCCTTCTCCTTCCCCGCCTGTGTCAGCTCAATGATTCCGGCCCGATCCATTGTAATATAACCGGACTCCTTCAGAACCGACACCGCGCGGCTCACGCTAGGCTTGCTGAAATTCAGCTCTCTCGCAATATCAATGGAACGCACCTGCCCGGTCCGGTTCTTTAAGATTAAGATAGTTTCCAGATAATTTTCGCCTGACTCGTACATAATATCCTCCATTCCTGCATCTGCCTGCCGTTCTGTTCCCGAATACCGGCATCACAGCCGCCCTGTTTAGTTATTATACTCGAAATCCGGCAAAAATTCCAGTAGGGAACCCGCGATCTTTCAAAAATCAGCAATATTTCCGGAGGATCTGCGTCAGGGCTGCGCCGCTGCTGGTATGGCTTCTCACCACCTCCGCGCTGCTCCTCTTTGCCTCCTCCATGGCGCACCGTACCATCTTGTGAGACACCGTACCCGTAAAGACCACAAACAAGTCCGGAGAGCCGATCTGCTTCTTCAGCTCGCCCGTCATCTGGGTAAATACCTTTGCCTTACAGTTAAAGTTCTTACATATCTGCCTGTACTGACAGACCATCCTGTCGTGCCCTCCGATAATCACTACACTCATGCGACTGCTCTCCTTTTCCTTCCTGAATTATTAGTTAGCTTACGCTAACTTATATTCCCAACTATATCATATCCGTCCGCAAAAATCCAGTGATTCCGTCGAGAAAAAATATCAGGAGCGTCAGGGAGTACAGACTCCGTGTCCGTGCCCCCGTCCTCGCCTGTCTCCCATTCCCCAGCAGACAGAAATTCTCCATGGCCCACCGAAGGCAGAACGCGAAGTCAATCCTCTCAACCGCCTCCGCGGTCAGGATCGGGAACGAAGCAACCAGCTCTCCATCCACATAATAATCCGCCGTCCCCGCCTGCGTCCCCTGACTGAAGGGAGCCGTAAGCCCGGATACAACACGGTATTCCACCGTAACCTCCTCATCCGCCCGCATCAAAAGCGCGAGGGAACCGATACAGCTAAGCTTAGCTTCTCTCTCCTTCCCCCCGTAGACCGCAGCCGGCGCAAGCTCAGGATCCTCTTCAAAGACCTCCCGCACTTCGTAATGCTCAAGCCCATACTCCATCAGCGCCGTCGTATCCGCCCATTTCAGATCCCGGTTCGGCGGCCAGCCGCAGCCAAGCACCACGCTGACAAGTGTCCGATCCTCTCTCTTCACCCCGCCGACAAAGCAATACCCTGCCTTCCCGGTGAATCCGGTCTTAATCCCGATCGCCCCGTCCATCATATCAAGGAACCGGTTCTTATTATTCACGGTAAAGCTCCTCTTCCCGCTAATCTCCTGAAACGTATGAGAGGCGGTATTCGTAATCGCGACGAACTCCTCATTTGTCAGAGCAAAGCTCCCAATCCGCGCCAGATCCGCCGCCGTTGTATAATGCCCCTCCGCGTCCAGTCCGTTCGGCGTCTGAAAGGAGGTATGATAAGCTCCCATCGCCTTGGCCCTTGCGGTCATCATATCACAAAACTCCTCAACGCTTCCTCCCACATGCTCCGCAAGCGCGACCGCCACATCATTATGGGACTCCAGCATCAGGGAATACAGCAGATCCCCCACATAATACTGCTCCCCCTCCGTGATTCCAAGCTGGACATCCGGCATGGTAGAAGCATAGTGGGAGACGGTAACAACCTCATCCGGCGACGTATTTTCCAGAACCACCAGACAGGTCATGATCTTGGTCGTACTCGCCATCGGCATCTCCTGATATCCGTTCTTCTCATACAGAACTCTCCCGCTCTGCGCGTCCATCAGGCAGGCAGAGAGCGCATTTAAGGGAGTATCGAATTCCGCCCCTTCTTCCGTCCCCTCATCCTCCTCTTCGGAACTCTCCTCTTCTTCAATGGACTCTCCTTCCCTTCCGAACTGGTTTGCCGTCTCCGGCACCCCCGGAAGCAGCAGTCCCTCACCAAGTTCCGTATCAGAAAAACATACCGCGGCCGCCATAACAGACAATGCCAGAAGGAATCCCGCCGGTCTTCGTTTCATTGCGCTCATCCCTAACAAGGCTCTCTCTATAATGTATTAGGAATTCCTCAAAATATTCAAAAAGAGGCAGGGACACCTGATACAGCATCCCTGCCTTCGCCTTACCAAATCAGGAAATCACTTCCCGCCAGCTTAAACATGGCTTCCATGAAGAAGTAATCCCCATAGATAATCGGATACTCATGCCTCTCCTCGTGGTAGCAGCCGCTGCCTCCCCCGACCAGATAATCGCATTCCTCTCCGTAATGACAGCACTTCTCATCCAGCGCCTTCAACAGCCTGACTGCCGCGTTCAGATACAGTCCCTTCTCAAACTCCCCGACCTGCCTGGCAATCTCAATCAGACCGCACGCGGCGATTGCGGCAGCCGTGGAATCCTTGTAGGCAGGCTGCGCCGGCTGACGGAAATCCACCGGAATCATACCGTCCTCCGGAATATTGGCAATGAAATAATGCGCGACCCGCTTGGCCGTATCCAGATATTCCTGCCTGCCGGTATGCAGATAGCTCAGCGCGAATCCGTACAGCGCCCAGCCCTGCCCCCTCGTCCAGGAGGATCCCACTTCATAACCCTGTCCGCCGTAGGACGTTACCATCTCCCCCGTATTCGCGTCGAACTCCACAATGTGATTGGACGATCCGTCCGGACGGATGAAGTTCTCCATCACGGTGTCCGCGTGAAGCATCGCAATCTGGCGGAATCTCGGGTCGTCCAGCTCATCGGAGGCCCAGTACAGCAGCGGAATATTCATCAGGCAGTCAATAATAGCCCAACCCCGGTTGCCGCTGCCCGGCTTCCACGCCTCATTATTCCACGCGCGAATGAACCGGCCGGCCGGATTAAAGCGGCCCGCCAGCAAATTGGCCGCGTGCAGTCCCCGTCTCCTGCCGTCCTCATTCCCGGTCAGACGGTAATCCGCAACCGCCGTCGGCAGCCACATGAAGCCTACATCATGATGCAGATCGTAATACTGCTCCATACTTAAGTCGAGCACCTCTTCCGAATGCCTGGCAATCTCGGCATATTTCGGATCCCCCGTCTCCCGGTACATCAACCACAGCATGCCGCCCCAGAAGCCGTTCGTCCACCAGCTCGGATCCACATTGGTCTTGTCATCATGCGTACCGTTCTCATCTGCCGTATATGGAATCTTATCCTTCGACTTCACGCTGACCCAGTCCAGCTTCGCCTTAATCCTGGCTGCCACTCCATCTGCCCATACCCGATCTTTCTCGCACAAATAATCTCGAATCATATCCATTCCCTTTCCCGCCATAATTGCGGCTGTCTCGCCTGCCGCTTATGGTTTCATTATATAGGGAGCCCGGCCCGGATACAATGCCGAAAGCTGTGATGAACTGATGAATTCTGCTTTTTACGGCTGCTTGCCGATATAGGCAAGAATCCCTCCGTCCACATACAGGATATGCCCGTTCACGAAATCCGACGCATCGGAAGCAAGAAATACGGCAGGCCCCATCAGATCCTCGGGATTGCCCCAGCGCGCCGCCGGCGTCTTGGCAATGATAAACTGATCGAACGGATGCTTCGAGCCGTCCGGCTGTACCTCGCGCAGCGGAGCGGTCTGCGGCGTCGCGATATATCCGGGTCCGATACCGTTGCACTGAATATTGTACTCTCCATACTCGGACGCAATATTCTTCGTCAGCATCTTCAGGCCGCCCTTCGCCGCCGCATAGGCGGATACCGTCTCACGGCCGAGCTCGCTCATCATCGAGCAGATATTGATAATCTTTCCGTGCCCTTTCTGAATCATGGACGGAATGACGGCCTTCGACATAATGAACGGTCCGTTCAGATCAATATCGATGACCTGGCGGAAATCCTTCGCGGACATCTCGACCATCGGAATCCTCTTGATGATTCCTGCGTTATTCACCAGGATATCAATCACGCCGACCTCTTTTTCTACCTGCGCGATGAAAGCGCCGACCTGCTCTTCATTCGTCACATCGCAGACATAGCCGTGTGCCTCAATTCCTTCCTCCTTGTACGCGGCCAGACCCTTGTCCACCAGCTCCTGCTTAATATCGTTGAATACAATCACAGCACCCGCCGACGCGAATGCCTTCGCAATTGCAAACCCGATTCCGTAAGATGCCCCCGTTACCAGCGCAATCTTACCTTCCAGCGAAAAGTTCTTCAAAATATCCATGCTACATCCTCCTGATTGATTCTTTGTTACTCGGTTCTATCGTGAAGTATAGCATAAGAAGAAAGCAATTTGACCGCATTCTTTTCCACAAATCTTGCAAATATCTGACCATTGAGGATCTGTCGGAGCATTTCTACCTGAGCTCGTCGTACCTGTGCCGAATCTTTAAGTCCGCAACCGGAACCACAATTAACAAATATATCACGGCCAAACGGATTACGATTGCCAAGGCGCTCCTCACGGACGGATATACGGTGAACGAGGCCTGTGAACGATGCGGTTTCCGCGATTACAGCAATTTCCTCAAAGCCTTCACCAGAGCGGTTGGGATTTCGCCGAAGAAATATTCCCAGATGCTGCTCCTGTAACCGTTCATCCGGCTCAGGATCAGGGCTCAATTTCAACCGGATCCTCCGGCTCGAGCCCCGCCTCTTCACGCGCCTCACGGCGGAAGGCCTCAGCCTTCTCCGGGGCAGCAGCGGGAAGCTCGCCAAGTGAGCTCACCCCGAAGCAGCGCAGGAATTCCTCCGTCGTTCCGAACAGAATCGGCCTGCCCGGCGCGTCCAGCCTCCCGACTTCGCGCACCAGATCATATTCCACCAGCTTATTTACGGCACGATCCGACTTCACTCCCCGGATCGCCTCAATCTCCTGCCTGGTCACCGGCTGCTTATACGCGATGATGGAGAGGGTCTCCAGCAGGACATTGGTCAAAACCTCCTTCTTCGGGATATGAATCAGCTTAATCAGATAAGGATAGAGGGACTCCTTGGTACCCAGCTGATAGGCCCCGTCCAGTTCGATTAACCGGACCCCCCGGTCGGCGTGTTCCATCTTCTCTTTCATCGCAAGGAGCACCTGCCTGACCGTCTCCGGATCCTCTTCCAGCGCCCCGGCTATCTTAGACAGCGCAAGCGCCTCCCCCGCCGTGAATAACAGCGCCTCTATGACCCCTTCCATCTCTTCCGTACTCATGATCACTCTCCATTCTATCTAAGAACCCTGCCTGCAGAAGCCCTGACCGATATCACACCGGATTCTCCACCGGCTTTACATCGTCCGCCACATAGCAGATTTCAATCTCCTCACACAGCCCCTTCTGCTCAATTTCAAGCTGTCCCATCCGGATCAGCTCCAAAATGCCAAGAAAGGTTACAATAACATCTATTTTATCTGTCTGTTCGGACAACAGAGCCCGGAAGGAGAATCGCCTGTGAGCCAGCCCGTATTGCTGAATCTCCATGATCTTCTCCGACAGGCTGATTTCCTCCCTGGTGATCCGCCCGAAGCGGCTTCGAATCGGATCCACCCTGTCCCTGCTGCGCTGCATCACCATGCGGAAGACCGCGTGAAGCTTCGCAAGCGTCAGATCCCCCAGAAGCTCTTCCGGATCCGCCTTCTCCTGACAGGCAGCCACCTCATCGGGAATCTGCGGCTTTTTGTACACCACTCTGGCCGCGTCTGCTTCCATCTCACGCAGCTCCTGTGCCATATACCGGTACAGCTTATATTCCAGGAGACGCTTCACCAGCTCCTGGCGCGGATCCTCCTGAGGTTCCTCTTCCGAGACGGGCCTTGGCAGCAGCATCCGGGACTTAATCTTGAGAAGTTCCGCCGCCATCACCAGGAACTCACTCATCACATCCAGATCCGTATCTTCCATGCCCTTGATATATTCCATATACTGCGCCGTAATCTCTACGATTGGAATATCCATAATATTCACCCGGTTCTTCTCAAGCAGGTGAAGCAAAAGCTCCAGCGGCCCCTCGAATACGGGCAGTTTAACCGGTATTCCCATTCCTCTCTTTCCCTTCTCCACGCGCTCTTCTTAAGCAGACCACGGAAAGCTCCGGCCTGTTCCATACGCGTATCGGCAGCGTATGCAGGCCAAGCCCTCTTGAAAGCAGCATCGTGCTGCCGCCCCTGGTATAGACTCCCGCGTCATACTTCGGGAACAGCGTGTATTGCGGGGATGCCACTCCTCCAAGAAGCGGAAGGCGGATCATCCCTCCGTGGACATGCCCGGACAACACCAGCCCGGCGCCCCAGTCCGCGTAATTTTCAAAATAAAACGGGGTATGCGCAAGCAGGATCGTAAACGCTTCCGGCTTTCCAAGCAGGCGGTTCATCACCTCTCCTCCCATCTTCCGGACTCTGCCCTTCTGATAGCACAGATGCGGCGGCTCAAATCCGGCGATCGCAATCCGCGCACCCTGTTTCTCAAGATATATGACCTCATTATGCAGGAAGCGCACGCCGGCCCTTTTTAAGTCCCTCTCATAGCGTCTGTGAGCCTCTCTGCCTTCCCTTGTCGCTTTCCTGTAATTCTCCTCGTGATTGCCGTTCGTATAATAGATCGGATACTCCGCCGCCAGGCGGCAGAGGAACTCCTTCGTCCTGTCATTATAACGGGGCTGCCTGCTGATAATCATGTCCCCGCCAATCAGCACGAATTCCGGATCCGCCCTGCGGATCGCCGCAAGCAGCTCCTCATTCCGCTCTCCGAAGCAATTATTATGCAGATCCGTTAAGAATACAAATCTCGTCCGGTCGAATGCTTCCGGAAGCATAGGAAATGTAAATTGATAGGTCTCCGCGCTCAGCCTATGATTCTCCCGTCTGACGTAGCGGAAGAATCGGACCGCTCCATAAGCCCCAAGACCCGCCCATATTGCCGTATCTGCTCTCATTGCGTCCCTCCATTTCGGATTCCCTGCCGCGGCAGGAATGCTATTATCGTATACCAGGAGCATTTCCTTGTCAATCTGAAATTTCGGCGCAGATTCGAAGATATTCCAGCAGCATTCTTCCCATATAATCCAGGAATCCTGCTCTCTCTACCCCCTGTGCGGCCACAATCGGCATCTCCCCGATCTGCGTTCCGTTCAGATAATATCCGATGCTTCCCACTACGCTTCCCTCCTCCACCGGAGCAATGAGCGCCTCTTCCATGGTAACTTCACTGGTAATATCCTCCGGTTTCACCCCGTCCAGGCACACATAAGAGAAGATCCCCTCCGGCTTCACGGCAGCCTCCTCCTCAATCCCCTTCTCCACAGGCAGCGAATCCGGAAGCACGGGCGCTTCATCCCGGTAGATGGCACAGTTCGCAAAGCCGTAATTCAAAAGCGTGGAAGCCTCCGAGAACCGTGTCTTCGTATCGGGAGCCGCCATCACTACCGCAATCAGATCCATTCCGTCCCGTCTGGCTGTCGCGGAAAGACAGTATTTCGCAAGTCCGGTCGAGCCGGTCTTAAGACCGGTAATCCCGTCATACTGCTTGATCAGCTTATTCGTATTCGTCAGGCCAAATTCGCTCTCTCCCTTTCTTGTCGTATGAATAATCGTATCCATCCAGACCGTCGAATAATTGCTGATTTCCGGATGATTCATAATCAGCTCCCTCGACATCAGCGCGACATCATAGGCACAGGAATAGTGACCGTCCGTATCCAGGCCATAGCAGTTCACAAAATGCGTGTTCTCCATTCCAAGCTGCGCCGCCCGCTCATTCATGCGCTCCACGAACTCCTCCTCGCTTCCCGCAAGCAGCTCTGCCATCGCCACGCTTGCGTCATTCGCGCTCGCGATACTGCTACACTTAATCATGGTCTCCACGGTCTGCACCTCGAACGGCTCAAGATAGACCTGAGAGCCTCCCATGGAGGCGGCGTGCTCACTGACCGTCACCTCATCCGTCAGCTGAATGGTTCCGTCCTCAAGCGCCTCGAAAATCAGCAGAAGCGTCATAATCTTGGTGATGCTCGCCGGCCGAAGCCGGGTGTCCGGATTCTTCTCGTAAATCACCTGTCCGGTTGACCCCTCCATCAGCACGGCAGCCTCAGCCGTAATGGCAAGCGCTCCCTCCTGCATGTCACTCTGCTCCTGTGAAAATGCGATCTGCCCGCAGCATATCCACAGCTGCAGGCAGATTAACAGTACGGCGGTAAGGCGAAGCTTCCGATCCTTGTTTATTCTCCCGGCCATAAGACTCTACCTGTTCTTCTATTCCCTACTATCTTAAGCCCGCAGCCCGGAAAATATGCATACATTGCCTGATTATTCCACGCTCTTTAAGGACTCCACCATGTTGATTCGTTTGATCTTGCGGTACATCACAAGACAGATGAAGATCGAGAATCCGAAGGTCAGCAGCGTGCTGTACAGGTAGCTGATTGGAAGAATCTCTCTTCCGAACATCACCATATCCACCTCCACGGTCTGCATGATGAACCGGTGCAGCACAACACCAAGGCCGATTCCAAACAATACGCCGATGATCGTCAGCAGGAAGTTCTCCCGGTAGACATAGACGGCCGTCTCCTGATTATAAAAGCCCAGTACCTTCAGTGTTGCAAGTTCCCGCTTTCTCTCGTTAATATTAATATTATTCAGGTTATACAATACAACGAAGGCCAGCAGGCCCGCCGCCACAATCAGCACATACACCACCACATTGATACCATTAAGCATATTGTCCACAGTCTCCTGGAACCGGCTGGTCTGCGAAACCGCCAATGCCGCTTCCTCATAGCCAAGGATCTCCCTTGCCAGGTCATCGACCGTATCCTGCGAATCATCATTTAAAACGAGGATACACTGATTATACTCCGGATCCTCTCCGTAGAGCGTGCGGTAAAGCTCTTCCGACATATAGCAGTAGTGCTGAAGATAATGCTCCGTCACCGCCGTCACCGTCACTTCCACGCTCCGGCCTGTCCCCTCGCTTAATATGACCGTATCCCCCGCTTCTACATTCAGAAGCCTGGAGACCTTCTCCGTCAGGATGACCCCCTCATCCGTCAGCTCGTACGGTTCCCTGCTGTCCGTATCCCGGAAGCAGAAGAATTCATCCAAGTTCTGCGAATCCTCCAGAACCATCACCGTAACCGAACGGGTCCCCTCCTCCGAGGACAGATCCTCGGTCTGATAATCCGCCAGCAGCGTGCCGCCGACTCTCTCATCCTCCTGCAGCGCCGCATACAGCGCGTCCAGATCCTCCTGGTCCGCTTCCGTGTTCAGCGTCACCATCAAATCCTGGAACCAGAGCTCCGAATACTGCAGATCTGCCATCAACCCTACGGAATCCTTGATTCCGAAGCCCACAAGCAGAAGCGCCATACATCCGCCGATTCCGAATACCGTCATGAAGAATCTCTTCTTATAGCGAAGCAGATTTCTCACCGTGGACTTCCAGTTGAAGTTAAAATGCTTCCACAGGAACGGAATCTTCTCCAGGAACACTCTCTTTCCGCTCTTGGGAGGCGCGGGTCTCATCAGGCTCGCCGGCTGTGCCTTCAGTTCATGGGCACAGGCAAAATAGGTCGCGGCCACGGTGCAGGCCGTTGTAATCAGCGCGGCAGAAACCGCGTAGAACAGATTCAGCGGCGTATAGACCTCGGGCATTGCGGTGTACATCAGATTTGCGTAGGTCGAGGCAATCACATAGGGGAAGACCCATTCGCCGATCAGAACTCCGATTACGCTTCCTCCGAAGCTGGCCAGAACCCCGTAGAGAATATACTTGAACGCAATATCCCTTCTGGCGTATCCCAGTGCCTTCAGCGTTCCGATCTGGGTCCGCTCCTCATCCACCATACGGGTCATGGTCGTTAAGCTGACCAGCGCCGCGACCAGGAAGAAGATCACCGGGAAGACCTCTCCGATTGCCGCAATCCTCTGCGCGTCCTGGCCGTAATCATATACGGATGTAATATCATTCCGATCAGAAAGGTACCACTCAGGAACCTCAATGTCCGCAAGCTCTTTCTCCGCGTCCGCAATCTCCTGTCTCCCGTCCGCAAGCTCGGTCTCGGCCTCCGCTCTTGCCTCTTCGTACTCGGCCAGTCCGTCACGGTACTCCTGCTCTCCGTCATTTAATTCCTGTAAGGCATCTGCAAGCTCTTCTTCACTCTCCGCTATGGTCTGTTCGGCGTCCGCAATCTCAGCCAGCCCATCCTCATATTCCCTTCTTGCATCGGCCAGTCTGTTCTCTTCTTCGGCCAGCGTCGCTTCTGCGCTCTCGATCTCGGCCAGGGCATCCGCAAGCTGACTCTCCCCGTCCTCAAGCTCCTGTCTCCCAGCCGCAAGCTCTTCCTCCGCCGCATTCAGCAGCTCTTCATTCGCCGCAAGCTCCTGCCATCCGGCCGTAATCTGCTCTCTTGCCGACTCAAGCTGCGCTTCCGTCGCGGACAGCTCCGCATCCTGCTGCGCAAGCTGCTGCTCCGCTGCGAGCAATTGCTGCCACTCGGCCGGCATCTGCTCCCGGAACGGTTCCAGCTGTTCTCTCTGCGCCTCCAGCTCCGTTCTTGCAGCCTCCAGCTGTTCCCTTGCAGCCTGCGCCTGCTCCTCTCCCGCCGCAAGCTCTTCTTCTCTTGCGGCAAGCTCGGCCTGCGCCTCCTCGAACTCCTGCAGGTTCGCGTCATATTCCGCTTCTCCGTCCTCAAGCTCGCTCCTTGCCTCCTCTAACTGCTCCTGCCTCGCATCAAGCTCTGCCCGGGCATCCGCAAGCTCCGCCCTCGCATCCGCAAGTTCGGCGCTGCCGTCCGCAATCTGTTGTGCGGCGTCCGCAAGCTCTGTTCTTGCATCCTCAAGCTCTATCCTCGCATCCGCAAGCTCCGCGCTGCCATCCTCATATTCGGCCCATCCGTCATCCAGCTCCTGCCTGGCATCCGCAAGCTCCGCCTGTGCATCGGCAAGCTCCCGGTCCGCTTCCGCTTCCCCGTCCGCAAGCTCCGCCCTCGCATCCGCAAGTTCGGCCATCGGCTCTTCCAGGACCTCAGCATACCGGATCTGGCACCGCTCCTCCTCCAGTGTTTCAACCTGGGCAAGCACTTCCTCTATCAGATCCTCATATTCTGTGGTATACGTCCCAAGCTCCCTTGCTCCGCTGACCGTCAGATACAGATCCGTATAAGCCTCCAGGACGAAGCTCTCTTCGGCTGCCGCAATCCAGGCATCCACGCTTCCGGTTCCAATCGTGCTTGTTCCCCGGTCAAAGCTCATATATAACGGCGAGGTACCGATTCCGACAATTGTATAGGTATCCGTTGCCAGCGTATCTTCAATCGGATCCTCCGTGCCTGAGCTGACCGTAATCGTATCCCCGATCCGCCGGCCCGTCATCAGAATGAAGGTCTCATCCGCCAGACATTCTCCCGCCGCCTCGGGCGCGCGTCCCTCCACGATATGATATCCGTTCATCTCATCGGAATATGCAAGCACTCTCACAAGCAGCTCTGAGTTATCCTGCGTATACATCACATCGCTCTGATACATTGGAACCGCCCGCTCAATTCCCGGAAGCTCCTCCATCGCATCCGCGTCCGCCTGCGTCATGCCAAGCGTTCCCACAATCCGGATATCCATCAGATTGGTATCATCATAAAAGGTATCTGCGGACAGCTCCATATCCCCCGGAGTTGCCCGGACACCGGCAAAGAACGCCGCTCCTAACGCCGATATCAGAAAAATGGAGATGAACCGGTTAAGAGTCTTACGAATCTCCATGACGAAATCCCTTCGCAGGGCACGTTTCCCGCTGTGCTTCATCTTCATCCCCCCTTACCACTCAATCGACATCACGGGAACCGGATTCGGATTCCTCTTCATCTCGCTGACCTTGCCGTTCTTAATCCGGATAATCCGATCCGCAGTCGGCGTAATGGCCGAATTATGCGTAATCACAATCACCGTCCTGCCGTGCTCCCGGCACATATCCTGAAGAAGCTTCAGAATCGACTTGCCTGTATTATAATCCAGCGCTCCCGTCGGCTCATCGCACAGAAGGAGCTTGGGATTCTTCGCAAGAGCCCTTGCAATCGAAACCCTCTGCTGCTCGCCGCCCGAGAGTTGGGCCGGGAAATTATCAATCCTCTCCGACAGCCCCACTTCCCGGAGCACCTCCACGGCATCGAGCGGATCCTTGCAAATCTGAAGCGCCAGCTCCACATTCTCCTTCGCCGTCAGATTCTGAATCAGGTTATAGAACTGGAACACGAAGCCGATATCATCCCGCCGGTACGCGGTCAGCTGCTTCTCGTTATATCCCGTAATATCCTTCCCATCCACCACGATACTTCCGGAATCGCAGGTATCCATCCCGCCCAGGATATTCAGTACCGTTGTCTTCCCCGCGCCGCTCGGCCCGACCACAACCACGAACTCTCCTTTCTCAATCGAGAAGCTGACGCCGTCCGCCGCGTGAATCGTCACGCTTCCCATCTGATAACTCTTTCTTACATCCTTTAGTTCCACAAATGCCGCCATCCAAACCTCCTATCTGAACATATCGTCCAACTCTTCCCTGGTCAGCCTGCTTAAGAATACCTCCTTGGCCTGAATCACCGAATCAGACAAATCCTTCTTCTTTCTCTGCAATTTATATATTTTCTCTTCAATCGTTCCCTTGCTGATCAGCTTAATCACATGAACCGGATTCTTCTGTCCAATCCGGTAAGCCCGGTCCGTAGCCTGTTCTTCCACCGCCGGATTCCACCAGGGATCGTAATGAATCACCGTATCCGCGCCGGTCAGGTTCAGCCCCGTACCGCCCGCCTTCAGGGAAATCAGAAACACCTTGCCCTCTCCGTCGTTGAACCGGTGGACATAATCATTCCTTTGGGCAATCGGCGTCTCTCCCTCCAGGTAGAAGAACGCAATCCCTCTCTCCTCCAGCTCCTGTCTGATAATCCCGAGCATGGAGGTGAACTGGGAGAACACCAGAACTCGGTGTTCATTCGCAATCGCATCCTCCAGAATGGAGAGCAAAAGCTCCAACTTCCCGCTGCCTCCGGTATAATGCTCCAGGAAGGTAGCCGGATGACAGCAAATCTGGCGAAGCCTCGTCAGCGCCGCGAGAATCTTCATACGGCTCTTCTCAATTCCATTCTTCTCAATCTCCGCATACAAAGAACTCCTGATATTCTGCATGTAAGACAGATACACCTTCTTCTGCTCCTCCGTCATATCAGTCAGCATCTTCGTCTCGTATTTCTCAGGAAGCTCCGCCAGCACATCCTTCTTCATCCGCCTGAGAATGAACGGATGAATTCTCCGGTTCAGCTTCTCAAGCGTCTCTTTGTCATCCTTCAGGATCTTCTTCTCATACCGATTGACGAACCTTGCGTGGCTCAGCAGATAATACGGCATGATAAAGTCAAAGATCGACCAAAGCTCTGATAAAGAGTTCTCGATCGGCGTGCCGGTCAGCGCGAAGCGGTGCTCCGCCTTCAGAAGCTTAACCGACTGCGCATTCTGAGAAGAAGCATTCTTAATGAACTGCGCCTCGTCAATGAATACGGTATGGAACGAGATCGCCTCATAGCATGCGATGTCCCTGCGAATCAGCGGATATGAGGTAATTAAGACCCCGCCGTCTGAGAGGCTTTCGATCATGGCCTGACGCTCATTCGGCGCACCGTTCACCACCTCCGCCCGAAGGCCCGGCGCAAACGTATCGAACTCATCCAGCCAGTTATACACCAGCGAAGAGGGGCATACAATCAGGAACCGGGCCGACGGATTCTCCTGGCTGCACGCGGCGATATAGACAATGGACTGCAAGGTCTTGCCCAGTCCCATATCATCCGCAAGAATCCCGCCGAGCGAATAATCCGCCAGCGTCCTTAACCACCTGTACCCCGTAATCTGGTAAGGACGCAGCTGCGCGCAGATACCGTCCGGAAGCGCGTAATCCCCTTCTCCCGGATTGCGCACCGACTGAATCAGCTTCCTGAATTCTTCATTCTTGGACACCTCCAGATATTCCGGTGAGAGTGCTCCCTCCAGATACAGGGCGGCACTCCGCTTCAGGCGGATCCCCTTCGGCTCCATGTCCTTCGGCTCCACATCCAGATCCTCAAGAACATCCGCGACCTGCTTCAGGCTCTCTCCCGCAAGGCTTAAGAAGCTCCCGTCCTTAAGGCGGTAATACTTCTTCTTCATCCGGAAGGACTGGAACAGCTCTCTTAACTCCTCCTTGGGAATTCCCTCGTAATCCAGATCCATTTCCAGCAGATCAATACCCTGTCCGACCCGGAGTCCCACGGAGAAACGCCCGCCCCGCCTGATGTTCATCTTCCGGAACTCATCGGAATAATAAAGCGTAATCCCGTCCAGGGAATGAATTCCCGAGGAAAGGAACTCATAGATATCCTCTTCCCTCTTCAACAGAAAGAATCCGGAGTGAGGCTCAAAGTTCATCTCCTCCAGAGCATGCATCATCGCTTCCTCTTCCTCACGCCTGCGCACCACAATATAAGAATCACTTCTGGGATCTTCAAAACAGTTGAACTCATAGTCCCCGTACCGAAACTTCAGCTCTGCCCGGACCGCCATGTGATCCCGGTCAAGATACAGATCTGCTTCCAACGGATAGGACACATACCGGCTCTTTAAGATCTCCGGCACTTCAAAATGCAGGACATCCGTGATTCTCGGAAGCACCTCCTCCAGGAAGCGCTGCTTATTATCCCCCCGGAATACCAGCGGCTTCTTATCCCGTCCCAGACTGTTATAGAACGGGACATAGCTGCGCAGGAAACGCCTGTCCGGCTGGTAAATCACGCCCCGGTTCAACAGCAGATCGCCGCCGTCCGTCAGAGGAATCACTTCTTCATCCTTATTCTGGTAATCAATCCGGATCTCGTTATCATCTGCCTCCAGATCATATTGAATCGGCGGGTTCCCCTTCCGGAACCGGACTCCCTCATAGGATTTTCCGTACAGCTCCAGGAAGAACGGCGTATCAGAGAGGATATGCAGTAGCTTGATCAGCATATTCTTCGTCAGCATAATCTGAGCCTTGTTAAACAGCCTCGCGCCCGCGGATCCCTCCGCCATCTCATAAATTTCCAAAATCTCAATCAAAAACTGAAGCAGACGCTCCGATTCCTTGTCAAATTCACTCTCCCCCGCAAGGAAGCGGAATTCTTTCCCGAGTACAATATTGCTCCCGTAATAATAATCTGCAAGAAACTTCTTAAGCGCCTGTATCTTATACATCCGGCTGTTCCCCGCGCGCAGAGACAGATACGCTCTCTTATCCTCTCCCTTCAGCAGCACCGGGATCTCAATACAGGCCTGAACCCGGAAGATCTCCCCGTGAGTCAGCCCCTCCTCCTGGTTGCTGAAATACTCCAGAAGCTGATACACCCGCTTCTCCTCCGGATTATCGGGCACGGACATCAAGGACTTCTCCTGATACTTCAGCAGGAAAAGAAGCGCCGCCACCACATGCTTGCAGGCCCCCTTCTCCTTCAGATGAGAAGGGCAGTTACAGCTGTACTCGAACGAACCGTCCTCCTTCTCGTCAATCACAACCAAATAATTATAATTCCCCTGAACCGTCATCCGGTACTGCCGGTTTGTCTTAGACCATGCGGCGTTCACAACCCGGTTGCTCTTGTAATATTGAAGGCCTCTCGCGTAGACTAATTCACTGACCGCGAGACTCCTGATCCCTGTTCTGGATAAACGCAGCATTCTCCGTCACCTCATCCACGATCGTTTCCCCATCTCCCGTAATCACTCCATAGATATGACTCTTCCCCTCAGCCGGAACCGGACCTATCGTATACGCATTCCGAAGCCTTAGGGAAGCGTCTTTCAGCTTCTCCTCCTCATTCGTATAGAGAACGGCAACCGTCTCCCCCGGCTTCACAGAATCTCCAAGCTTCTTACACAGCTTTAACCCCGCGCCGAAATCAATCCGGCTCTCCTTCGTAGCTCTTCCCCCGCCAAGCTCCTGTACTGCCATTCCCACCTCATCCGTCCGGATGGAGGTAACATAGCCCCCTTCCCATGCGGGAAGCTCACAGACACAGGATCCCTCAGGCAGGCGCTCCGGATGGAAGACATAGGAATCGTCTCCCCCCTGCTCTCTGACAAACTGCGCGAACTTTTGAAGGGCGCTTCCATCCCGGATCGTTCCCATCAAAAGCTTCCTTGCCTCTGCCTCATCCTTCGCTCTTCCGACTCCCGTCAGCATATAAGAAGCGAGAGTGATACAGGCTTCCAGAAGATCCTCCGGCCCCTGCCCCATCAGGGTCCGGATCGCCTCATCAACCTCAATCGCATTCCCGACCGCATACCCCAGCGGCTGACTCATATCCGAGATCACCGCGCAGGTTCTCCTTCCCGCCGCCTCTCCAATCTGAACCATAAGCCTTGCAAGCGCGCATGCCTCCTCCAAGGTCTGCATGAAGGCGCCGCTTCCCGTCTTCACATCCAGAACAATCACATCCGCGCCCGCCGCGATCTTCTTGCTCATGATGCTTGAGGCAATTAAAGAAATATTGTCAACTGTCGCGGTCACATCCCGCAGCGCGTAAATCTTCTTATCCGCCGGAGCCAGCTGTGCGGTCTGCCCCACAATCGCCATCCCGCAGCGCTTCACCTGCGCGATGAACTCCTCCTCCGATAACGAGGTCCGCAGCCCCGGAATACTCTCAAGTTTATCAATCGTTCCCCCCGTATGGCCAAGCCCTCTGCCGGCCATCTTCACCACCGGAACCCCCAGCGCGGCTGCCATGGGACAAATCACCAGCGTCGTCTTATCTCCCACTCCGCCCGTACTGTGCTTATCCGCCTTCTTCCCCTCAATCGCCGATAAATCAAGAATATCCCCGCTGTGTGCCATCGCCATGGTAAGGTCCGTTGTCTCCCTCACATTCATCCCCTTTAAGCACACCGCCATCAAAAAGGCCGACATCTGATAGTCCGGGATCTCCCCGGACAGATACCCGTTCACAATCCAGGAAATCTCCTCCGCAGTCAGGATCTCTCCGTGTTTCTTCTTGTTAATCAAATCATACATCTTCATGACGGATCCTCCTTGAATTATGGATATCTTATAGTATAACGTATTCTAACATAAATTCCTATTCATTTTGTCAAAAAAACATTTAAAAATTATTAAATCATCATAAATTCGGCGGGTTTCCCGGGGATCCGCAGGCAGCCGGGGCAAAAAAATCGGGGCAGAAAGGGAGAACTCTGCCGGAACAAAATTCCATTCCGGCAAAGCTTTTCCTTTCTGCCCCATCCTATGAACATAAAATAGAATTACGTTCACATACTGTTGATTTCATCCTCCCCCTTCATCACCAGACATTCCTTCAGATGAAACGCAATCCCATATTTCATGACTTTCCTGACTCTTCCGGTTAGCCCCTTTGTGTACTGTTTCTCCTCAATCTGTTCTAACGCGGCCAAACATCCCTTTCTTAAATCCCCATGATTCACATATTTTAATTCAATGACGATTCCGACTCTGCCCGGTATTAACAAAACAATGTCACCATATCCATTTCCCAATTCCGGATTCGACTTCACGATCCAGCCTCCCTGGCTGCGCAGCAATCCGACCACTAAACCATGATAGAAATTCTCCTGCATGCCTTTGGCCACTGCAGTATCCCTGACACTGATCGTTTCGAGCAGGTAGTCATTTAATATTTCATTCATCCTATCAACATCGCCGTTAATAAAAGATTCACAAAAACGCCTGAGCCTTGCAGTATCTGATTGAATCATGAAATCAAACCATTTTTCTATCATATGAATAAAAAGGTTCTGTATCTCTTTATTCGGAATAGCCAGTCTAAATTTAACGGCAGACAGTCTCTCCCTTTGAGTCAAATACCCCGTGGAAAACAGAACACTCCATACATTGCCAACCGGTTCATATATATCTCGATAGGTTAAATCCTGTTCGATATTCTTAACAATCGTTCCTCCATTGACTAATTGTTCCATATCGTCACGAATACTCAGATCCGAATGCTCCAGCAAATGGCGAATCAAATCATTGCTGCTGGTATTAGCCCAGTAATTTTCCGGCTCTAACTCCGGATCCGATCGCAAATCATTGCAGTAATTGATCACATCCCATGGACAATACACACTCACCTTACCAAATAGATATCCGTCATACCAATCGCATATAACATCTTTATAATCGGTCAAACCATAATAAGAAAGAATTTCATCTACTTCTGAATCAGTAAACCCAAAATATTCACTATGTTTTATATCTATGATAGAGTATACCTTCAAATTATTTAATCCCGTAAAGATACTTTCCTTGGAGATACGCAGACATCCCGTTAAAACGGCAAGTTCCAGGCTATCGTTTGTTTTTAAAACGCTGCTGAATAAATTTCTGATTGTCATAACCATCTCATCATAATATCCCTGATGAAAGGCTCTATCCAGCGGAACATCATACTCGTCGATCAGAACAATTACCTTTCTGCCATAATGCTTTTCCAGAAGATATGACAGGGTCAGCAGACTGTTTGTAAGCACATCCGGGCTCATCACAAAGCTTCCGTCTTTAATCTTGATTAATGCCTTATACAATTCCTTATCATAAGAATCAAGATTCGGACTTTCCAAAAGCAGTCGAAAACGTAATGCTTCCTTTCCAATCATACGAAGCAGTTGTTGATATGCGAACGAGTAATCCGCTCCGGTTACATCCTTAAAACTGATAAAGATAACCGGATACTTTCCCATATACCTTTCACACAATTCCTGATCTCTGGCGATCTCCAGTCCGTCAAATAAGGTCTTGTTGCAGCTAACCTCAAAAAAGCATTTCAGCATACTCATATTCAGTGTCTTACCAAATCTTCTTGGGCGGGTAAATAAAATCACTTTACTGCCGCAATATAAAAGCTCTGAGATAAAGCCTGTCTTATCCACATAATAGAACTCCTTTTTTCTTATCTCCTCAAAGCTTTCTATCCCCACGGGCAACATCTTCTTCATGACTACGCCTCCTCCGTCAGCATCCTGCTTCCACTCCAAGTATACACAATTAGAGGGACAAAATCAATGAAGAAAGTCTTGTTGAAACGGCACAAATTCGGCGGGACTCCCGGGGATCCGCAGGCAGCCGGGGCAAAAAAATCGGGGCAGAAAGGGAGGCCAAAGCTTTTCCTTTCTGCCCCGAATCATTCTCTTATTTTCCGCTCTCTTCCAGAGTCTTCAGACACTCCGCCGCCAGGCGCAGAATCGGGCGGCTGTTGATTTCCTCGTTTCTCCCCATCCCCAGCCTCTTTCCCCCGTTCCCATCCTGCAGGACCGCAGCAAGCCGAATC
>CALWGS010000144.1 GCA_944380155.1 uncultured Lachnospiraceae bacterium | reverse complement strand
CGGAAAATGCCGCCGCCCTGACTGAGGATTCCCTCGAATCCGGCCTCATCTACCTCGGCATGATCGGTATGATGGATCCGCCAAGACCCGAGGCAAAGGAAGCGGTCTTGGTCTGCAATCAGGCCGGAATCCGCACCGTCATGATCACCGGGGATCACGCCCTGACCGCCTCCGCGATCGCTTCAGAGCTTGGCATCCTCTCCGGGCCGGAGGAGGTCATAACCGGCAAGGAGCTTGACGGAATGCCGTTCGAGAAGCTCTGCGAATCCATCCGCCGTTATCGGGTCTTCGCAAGAGTCTCGCCCGAACACAAGGTCCGAATTGTGAAGGCCTTCCAGAATGCGGGCGAAGTCGTCGCAATGACGGGGGACGGGGTGAATGACGCACCTGCCCTTAAGGCGGCGGATATCGGCTGTGCCATGGGATTATCCGGTACGGACGTTGCCAAAAATGCGGCGGATATGATTCTGATGGATGATAATTTTGCCACGATTGTAGCAGCCGTCAGGGAGGGGCGCGGAATCTACGACAACATCCGCAAATCCATCCATTTCCTGCTTTCCTCCAATATCGGCGAAATCATGTGCATCTTCACCGCCATATTATTCGGGCTTCCCTCTCCCCTGCTTGCTGTCCAGCTTCTCTGGGTAAATCTTGTCACCGACTCCCTTCCTGCCATCGCGCTCGGAGTCGATCCCCCGGCGAAGGACATCATGGAGAAGAAGCCCATCGCCCCCGGAAGGAGTCTGTTCTCTGACGGCCTCGGAATCCGGATTGCCCTGGAAGGAATGATGATCGGCGCGCTCGCCCTGCTGGCCTTCATCATCGGGATTCGTTTCTTCGACCTGCCCGGCCCGCTGTCACAAAGCCTGCCGGAGCTTTCTTCCGCCTCTCCTGAAATCGGAAGAACCATGGCCTTCGCGGTCTTAAGCCTGTCGCAGCTCTTTCACGCCTTCAACATGCGCAGCGCCCATTCCCTGTTCCGGATCGGGCCATTCAGCAACAAAAAGCTCTGCCTGGCCTTCCTGATCTGCGCGTTCCTGCAGATCGTGGTCATTTCTGTTCCCGTCCTGGCCGAAATCTTCCGTGTCGTACCTCTGTCCCCCGTGCAATGGCTGATCACATTCGTTCTCTCCGTTCTCCCGATCGGAATTGTCGAGCTTCAGAAGAAACTCGCACCATCCTCATAAAAGACCCGGCAGATCCATCCGATCTGCCGGGTCTTCTACCAGGACGAAGGCCTGACGTCGCCCTTATTCCTTATCAGGGAACCTGATGTCGAACCCCTTCTTCTGAAGCATCTTCACAACACTCGGGAAATCGTCCGTCTCCACGCGGAAGAAAACTTCCTGAAGTCCCAGAGTCTCCGTGTTGATTAACACAATATTTTTAATATTGCCCCCTGCCTTTGCAATCAGCTCGGCAATCCTCGCCAGGATTCCTTTACAATCAAAGGAATAGATGGTGAAGGTATGATACGAGAATCCGAAGAGCTTCTGGTATTCCTTGAATATGGCCTGCTGCGTCACAATTCCAAGCAGGATTCCGTCCTCATCCACCACGGGAATGAACCGGAACTTCGTCTGAATGAACATGGCCGCGGCCTCTTCGATCGGCGTATTCTCGCTGATTCCTTCGATCTTCGTCTTCATCAGCATATCCACCTTACAGGCCTGATACTCTTCCTTCGAGCCTTCATACTCCTTAAAATAGGTCTCATAAATATGCTGCTTCGACAACACCCCTACGAATCTCCTGCCCTCCACAACCGGCAGGGACAGCATATTATGCGTATCAATCTGCTGAATCGCTTCCCCGATGGTATCCCCCATAGATATCACCTGCAATTTACGGAAGGGAATCATAATCACTTTTACTTTCAACGCTTATCCTCCTTCCCATACTGTCATCTTGAGAGTATGGAATCTCTCTCCCTTTTCTATCTATTATAATAATCCACCCTTCAAAATGCAAGAAAATGTTTTGCCTGCGAGTTGACAAGGCAGGTTCCTTCGTCTACAATGAACTGTGATTTAACAGGAAATGTCACAATACGATTTGAATCCAAGGAAGAAATCAGGAAGAAATGAGGTAGTCAATATGAAATTATGGGGCGGACGCTTCACAAAAGAAGTCAACCAGCTGGTATTTAACTTTAACGCTTCCCTGTCCTTTGACCGGAAGCTGTATCATCAGGATATTGAGGGCAGCATCGCCCATGTCACCATGCTCGCAAAGCAGGGAATCCTGACCGAGTCCGAGCGGGATGCCATCGTGGACGGACTGCACGGAATTCTTGCGGATATCGAATCCGGCGCGCTCCCCTTCGACGAAACCTGCGAGGATATCCACAGCTTCGTAGAAACACACCTGATCGAACGGATCGGGGATGCAGGCAAGAAGCTTCACACCGGACGGAGCCGCAACGACCAGGTCGCGCTTGATATGAAGCTGTATACGCGCGATGAAATCGAAGAAGTCAAGAGCCTGATCCGGGAGCTTCTCCTTAGCCTTCACTCTCTGATGAAGAAGCATCTGGACACCTATATGCCGGGCTTTACGCACCTTCAGAAGGCGCAGCCTGTTATTCTCTCCCACCATCTTGGCGCTTATTTCGAGATGTTCAAAAGGGATTACCTGCGCCTGTGCGACACAAAGGAACGCATGAATACCTGTCCTCTGGGAGCGGGCGCACTTGCCGGAACCACCTACCCCCTGGATCGGGACTATACAGCAAAGCTGCTGAACTTTGCGGAGCCGACGCATAACAGCATGGACTCCGTATCGGACCGGGATTATCTGCTGGAATTCTTAAGCAATCTCTCGATTATTATGATGCATTTGAGCCGTTTCTGTGAGGAAATCATCCTCTGGAATTCCAATGAATACCGCTTCGTGGAATTGGACGACGCGTATTCTACCGGTTCGAGCATCATGCCTCAGAAGAAGAACCCGGATATCGCAGAGCTGATCCGCGGCAAGACCGGCAGGGTATACGGCGCCCTGATTTCACTTCTGACCACCATGAAGGGACTGCCCCTGGCCTATAACAAGGATATGCAGGAGGACAAGGAGCTTACCTTCGACGCGATTGACACGGTGAAGGGCTGCCTGTCCTTATTCAACGGAATGCTGACCACCATGAGATTCTCTCCCCAGACCATGGCTGAGAGCGCGAAGAACGGCTTTACCAACGCAACCGACGCGGCGGATTATCTGGTGAACCACGGCGTCCCCTTCCGCGACGCGCACGGAATCATCGGACAGCTCGTCTTATTATGCATTCAGAAGAACTGCTCGCTGGACGATCTGACCCTTGAGGAATACCAAGCTGTCTGCCCGGCCTTTGAAGCGGACATCTACGAAGCAATCTCCATGAAGACCTGCGTGGACAGAAGGAACACCATCGGCGCTCCGGGACAAGAGGCCATGAAGAAGGTTCTGGAGGGAAATGAAGCCTTCCTTCAGACGCTGGAACAGACAGCTTAGGATGAATCTATCTGACTTTCCTTACGGGTCTTTACTCCGTTGATATGGAAGGTGCAAATCTGATCGATACCGCATCCGCCTCCGGTGACTGGCCGGCCTTCGAAAGGAAGAGGCAATTCCCTATGGAATTGCCTCTTCCTTCCTATCAGGGGTAAAAATCGGTATTAACCGACAAGCCCCTGCTTTCACATCCGGTCTTAATCCTTCAAATCCGCAATTTCTCCCATATCGGGCAGCCATACAGAGGAGGCGTCGATAAAGCTGCTCTTATCTTCCAACTGGTCTTTAATCGTAGAGGGAATCGTTCCGTTAAGCTGCCCGCGGACGCTTTTTGCACGCAGCAGACAAAAGTTCGTAATGGTATCTGCCGCCAGCAGATAATCCTCATAGGAACAAAATGCCGTCGGATCGTTTCTGACATAGGGCGAAATCATATCACGTGTCGTGTCAATAAACCGTTCAAAGTATCCGCTTTCAAAATATTCCGATATCAGCTGATCAAAGTATACATGGTACTGCTCAAAATATTCGTCTACCT
>CALWGS010000143.1 GCA_944380155.1 uncultured Lachnospiraceae bacterium | reverse complement strand
AGCTTCTTCTTTCTGGAGATATCTCCTCCGTAGCACTTGGCAAGTACATCCTTACGCATAGCCTTAACGGTCTCTCTTGCGATAATCTTGCTTCCGATTGCCGCCTGAATCGGAACCTCAAAGAGCTGCCTCGGAATCTCTTCCTTCAGCTTCTCACACATCTTTCTTCCTCTCTCATAGGCGGTATCCGCATGAACAATGAAGGAGAGCGCGTCTACTTCTTCCTTATTAATTAGAATATCCAGCTTCACCAGGTTGGCCGGGGCATATCCCTTCAGATCATAGTCAAACGAAGCATACCCCCGGGACCGTGACTTCAAAGCATCGAAGAAATCATAAATAATCTCATTCAGAGGAAGCTCATAGCGGAGCAGCGCCCGGGTCTCCTCCATATATTCCATTCCCTTGTACACGCCGCGGCGCTCCTGGCAGAGCTTCATAATCGCGCCGACGAACTCCGTCGTCACCATAATCTCCGCGCTGACCACCGGCTCCTCCATGGAAGCGACAGTCGAAGGGTCCGGCATATTGGTCGGGTTCGTCAAATCAATCACCGTACCGTCCGTCTTATGAATCTTATAGATAACGCTCGGCGCCGTCATCACCAAATCAAGATTGTACTCCCTCTCCAACCGCTCCTGAACAATCTCCAGATGCAAAAGCCCGAGGAATCCGCACCGAAACCCGAAGCCCAGCGCCGCAGAAGTCTCCGGCTCAAACTGCAGCGCCGCGTCATTGAGCTGAAGTTTCTCAAGCGCGTCCCTTAAGTCCGGATACTTCGCTCCGTCTGCCGGATACATTCCGCAATACACCATCGGATTCACCTTCTTATACCCCGGAAGCGCCTCGCTGCACGGCCTGTCCGCATCCGTCACCGTATCGCCGACTCTTGTATCCTTCACATTCTTCAGGCTTGCCATCAGATAACCAACCATTCCAGCACTCAGCTCATTCGCCGGAACGAACTGCCCCGGCGCAAACACACCAAGCTCCACAACCTCGGACTCAGCTCCGGTCGCCATCATGCGGATACGGGTTCCCTTCCTGACGGTTCCGTTCATGATTCTGCAGAATACAATCTCGCCCTTATAGGAATCATACACGGAGTCAAAGATCAAAGCCTGCAGCGGCGCCTCGGGATCCCCGCCCGGAGCCGGTATCTTGGCCACAATCTGCTCCAGCACCTGATCAATATTGATCCCGTTCTTCGCGGAGATCAACGGAGCATCCGAGGCGTCCAGCCCAATCACATCCTCAATCTCCGCCCTGACCCGCTCCGGATCCGCGCTCGGAAGGTCAATCTTATTAATAACCGGAACAATATCCAGGTTGTGATCAATCGCCAGGTAGACATTCGCAAGCGTCTGCGCCTCAATCCCCTGCGCCGCATCCACGACCAGAACCGCTCCCTCGCAGGCGGCAAGGCTTCTGGATACCTCATAATTAAAATCCACATGCCCCGGTGTATCAATCAGGTTGAAGATATACTCCTCCCCGTCTTTTGCCTTATACACGGTCCGGACGGTCTGTGCCTTAATTGTAATGCCTCGCTCTCTCTCAAGATCCATATTATCAAGCACCTGCGCCTGCATCTCACGGCTTGTCAGAAGCCCCGTCGATTCGATAATCCGGTCCGCGAGCGTAGACTTGCCGTGATCAATATGCGCAATGATGCAAAAATTCCTTATCTTACTCTGGTCAGCTGCCGCCATTTCCATTCCTCCTAGTATTCCTTGTGTCCTTAGGACACTTGTGTCTCCAAGAGACTCGTGCCTCTAAGACACACCGCTTATGCGGCTTTCCGAAATGATTCCGGACTATTATAGCATACCCGTTTTTAATTGACAAGGAAAATCCATCCTCCCGGACTATCTGGAATTGAGCACCTGATCCAGGATCTGAGCAAAATAAGGCATGGCATTCATCGCCTCTTCCAGCGTGTTCTCATTCGTCCCAAGCTCTACCAGAAGAGCCTTCGGACTCACATGCATATTGTAGCGGTAATTCTTTAAGTAGATCTTAAACATCAGTCCCGGATACATCGACTGCCCGATCAGATTCAGGCGCAGAGAGAAGGCCAGATTTTCCTGCAGATACGGATTCTCAAGATCAGCCAGCGGCCCGTTCGCATTTCTGCACAGTCCGTTGAACAGCATAATCTGTGCCACCTCCTCCCCGTCAATCTCGGTCACGCGCTTCGCGCCCCCGTCCCGGTGAAGATCAATCACCACCTCAATCGAAGGATTCTCCTCAAGGATTTCCGTTATGTACGGCAGCGCGGTTGTATAGGCATAATTCCTGTTATCCCTTCCGTTCCTCCGGTCATAGACATTCTGATCATGATAGACCTCATACCCGTACTGTTCGGTCAGGATCTCAGTCAGATAGTCTCCCACCCCCATCACCGTATCCTCGTAATTTCCCTCCCTGCTGTCGATGTACCCCTCCGACCCGTGCGTATGATAAATTAAAATCTGCGGAGAGCCGCTCTGCTTCTCAATTGTCAGATCCATTGAGAGCAGGGTATCCAGATCGAATTCCTCCGCCGAAGCGCTGGTCGAGGAATCCACAATATAGAAATGATTCAGCAGATAGGTCAGATCCCGCATCTGAGCAAGCGGGAAGAGTTCCTCCAATCTCGCGCTCCAGTCCGGATATATCGTCTGGGATACCACTGGCTCCACTTCCCCCTGTGCGTATTCGACCGGAAGGCTCTCCCCGTCCCCGCCATCCGCCCCCGATAGCGGAAGCTCCGGAATCAGCCCGGACTCTCCAAGCAGGAAGAAGGGGTCGGAAGTCTCATCCTCAATTCCGGCCCCGTCCAAATCCCCGTCTCCGGATTCGGTCTCAGCATCCGCCCCATCCTCTGCTCCGCTCCCATCCGCATCCTCTGCCGGCTGTTCTCCGGCCTGTGCCTCTTCTTCGGAAGCATACTTTGATCCCAAAGCATACTTTGATTCCGAATCATGCTTCGATTCTGAGGCATAGTGGTTCACGGAGAATTCCCGCATCACCTGCTCCGGGATCGATGCCCCCGTTTCTCCGCTTTGCGCCTCCTTCGCATAGGCTGCCACATTATTTAAGCTCTCCGCGGCTCCCGTTACCAAAAGCGCCCCGATTCCCGCCGTCAACCCGTCGAATACTCTCACGGCACGCAAAACCAGGAGGAGGGCGCAGAGAAGGAGAATCCCCCATATGATCTTCAATCCTTTCACCGTTTCGCCTCCGCTATCCCGCAAAGCAATCGTTAAGCGCCTCTGATATGGTGTAGCTGATCTGTTTCATGGCCTCATCAATATTCTTCGGGGTGACAAACAGATTCGCAAAGCTCTCCTCCCGGTTCCTTCGCACCTCCTCAAGGAAGCGCTGAGTCTCCTCTCTGGAGAATCCCTGCGCGCTCAAGGACTGTTCCAGATAATCCCCTACAATCGTCGAAGCATCCACAACCGTCGGTACCCCGATCGCCACAACTTCGGTACCAAGGCTTTCCCGGTTAAGCGCCTGCCGGTTGTTGCCGATTCCGGACCCCGGACAGATTCCGGTATCCGTGATCTGAATGGTTGTATTCAACCGCTCTGTACTCCTTGCGGCCAGCGCGTCAATCACAATGACCAGATCCGGCCTGGTTTCTCCGATGATCCCCCTTAGAATCTCGATGCTCTCCATTCCAGTCTGTCCCATCACCCCGACCGCAACCGCGCTGACATTCGCAAGCTTATGCTTCTTTCGAAATTCCGGTCCGAATTCCCGGATCAGATGCCTGGTAACGAACAGATTATCAACCACGAAGGGGCCCAACGCATCCGGCGTTGCCGCCCGGTTGCCAAGCCCCGCGATTAAGATCTGCTTCTCCTTCAGATTTCCGCACAATTTCCTTAACTGCTTTGCCAGCTCCTTTGATATACTCTCCTGATAGGACTCATCGGACTCCTTAAGCCCCGGCGCCTCAATGGTAATATAGGTTCCAACCGGCTTGCCCATGGCCTTTGCCCCCTCTTCATTCTGGATGACAACCCGGGAAATATCGATTCCCTTTCCTCCCGCCTTCTCCCGTTCCAGCACCACCCCGTTGATCTCCACATCATCCTCACGGAAGGATTCCCGAACCTCCAGCGCCAGATCCGTTCTCACGCTTCGTCCCTGTTCTGCCTGCATCCTCATCCTGCCTTTCTCCTGCTGATCCATCCTATGCCTTCAGCCCTGAATTTATATGTATATTTTCTTCAAAAAAGTTGATTTTATGTATTGACAGAATTCGGAATTCAAGCTATGATATACGAGTATGTTCCCGTTAAAACGTCCGTGTCCGGATTTAACGCGAGCACTCATGCGAATACATCGGTCGGGAGGTGAATGAGTTGGCTAATATCAAGTCTGCGAAGAAGAGAATTAAGGTTATCGAGACTAAGACTTTAAGAAATAAGATGATCAAGTCCAGAGTTAAGACGCTGGTAAAGAAGGTCGATGCTGCTGTGGCTGCCGGCAACAAGGATCAGGCTTTATCCTCTCTGCATGAAGCTGTTGTCGCGATCGACAAGGCTGCTGCCAAGGGTGTGTATCACAAGAATACGGCTTCCAGGAAGGTTTCCCGTATCGCCAAGGCAGTGAATACAATGGCTTAATTTTTACAAGATAGACATAACAGCCCCGCGGGATTAGGTGTGGTTCCGCGGGGCTGTTGTTATTATGCTCTGATTCTTTTATATCTTAATTCTGCTGTACCCTGATTCCGGCATGTCCCCTTTTTCCGCAGGCGCCCGCCGTACACAGCCCGGACATTACTCCGAAGCATCCCGGTCAAATCCGAAATTCCGCACCTGCCTTTCGTCAAAATTCCAAGCGCCGGTCCCCCGCCTGCTATGGCAGACAAAAGCCGTACGCCGCAAGAACCGCCTCCGGAATCTCGGAGCGGACCGTCTTAAGGGGATCGACCACCTGACAGATGACCAGATCCGATACCAGGGACATCAGCATTCCGGTGTGGACATCATCCTTCCCCGATACGGATTTGACAAAATCATACATCCGGTTCGCCGCAAGATGCGCAGCTTCATCCAATGTCGGCGCGGACTGAATCGTCATCACCCGCCCTCCGGCAGAGAGAAACGGCGTCGGAAGCACTGAATTCGGAAGCACCGTTACCCGAACGGTAACATCCCCCGCTGTCTCAAGCCCGCAGATTAAGACCTCGCCGTCTCCCATGCGCGCGTGGATATCTCCGATTGCAAGCAGTGCCCCGTCCGTATTGACCGGAAGGTAGAGTACGGACCCTTCCGTAATCTTGTTACAATCCATATTGCCGCCGTGCTCTCCCGGTGTGTGGGTAGGAACGCCCTCTCCTTCCGGAGCCGTCCCAATCACCCCAATCATCGGATTGACAGGCAGAGTCAGCTTATCATCAAAGACAATCTGATTCTCCTTCAGCGGAAAGATCCTTGCGATCCGCTCCCTGTAACGCTCCCTGAACTCCCCTCCGCTTGTAGAGGTCCGCATCGCGCCCCAGGAACGAAGCGCGATCTGAAGAATCTCTACCTTAAGAACATCCCCCTTCTTCGCTCCCCTGACATAAAGAGGGCCGGTCGCCGGATTCTCAAGCGTATCCTCCCGATCCCCAAGCGGCCTCTCCTCTGATGTCAGACTGTTATCATAACAGTCCCTCGTCTCAAATACTACGATATCCCCGCTCCCGCAGTACGCCGCGGGCGCATTCTTCCGATCCAGGATATCGGTTACATCGTGATCGGATATTCGTATCATACCTGTCTTCCTTCCGGACAAACCATCATTACCTTCCGCGTCCTCCTCCTGAAGAAGCGTCTCCTCGGCGGCGGCACATAGCCCGGCCCATAGTATCCGGAACGGGGCCCGCCGCGCCGCCCTCCGAATACGGCGGCCAGAATCACTACGATAAGAATAATCAATACAATCCAAACAATCATCATAATCAGGCTCCTGATCCCCCTTCCAATCGAAGAACTTGTCCGCACAGGCTCGCCGGATGCTCCGTCTCCGGACGGCGTCCCGCTCTCCCACCCGGCTTCCTCCTCCGGACTGATTCCATATTGCTCATATAACTCCTCAATTCTCTCACAGAACGCGGCATAGACCTTCCTCGCTCCTGCGTCATAATC
>CALWGS010000142.1 GCA_944380155.1 uncultured Lachnospiraceae bacterium | reverse complement strand
ACAGTGTAACGTATCAGTATATGGCGTGGGACGAGATGGATCCGGAAGGGCTTGATTCCTTCGTTGCAGAGCTGGTGGAGGAGTTCGACGGGCTGTATGGAGAGAATACGGCAGATGAGGAGCTGCTGGAGCTGAATGCCGGCACAATGACTTCTACGATATACAAGTGGGAGGAAGAGATTGATGGGGAGAGGATCTCAAGCCTTCAGGTTGCGGTCAGCAGTGTGTCGGATCAGACAGGTATGGTGGTTGTCGGGGTTATGTGCTATGATAAGTCTGCTCTGGAGGAAGAAGCCAAAGAATAGGGGCTTGACCGGATGGGCAGGAAGGAGACAGTTATGATTATCAGAATGAAGGATGGATCAGAGAGGGAGTATGACGCGCCGGTTACGGTGTGGAAGGCCGCACAGGATATCGGGGAGGGGCTTGCGAGAGCAGCCTGCGTGGGAGAGGTGAACGGGCAGGTTGTAGATCTGCGGTATGAAATGACGCAGGATTGTGATCTTCGAATTCTGACATTTGAGGATGAGGAGGGACGGGCGGCGTTCCGGCACACGGCTTCGCATATTCTGGCTCAGGCAGTGAAGAGACTGTATCCGGAGACGAAGCTTGCAATTGGTCCGGCGATTCAGGACGGGTTCTATTATGATTTTGAATTCGAGTCCCCCATCAGCAATGACGATATGGAACAGATTGAGAAAGAGATGAAGAAGATTGTTGAGGAGAAGGAGGAGATTCGGAGGTACACCTTGACGCGGGAGCAGGCTCTTGGGCTGATGAGGAGCAGGCGGGAGCCGTATAAGGTGGAGCTGATTGAGGATCTTCCGGAGGGGGAGGAGATCAGCTTCTATGAGCAGGGGGAGTTCGTGGATCTCTGCGCGGGTCCTCACCTGATGAATACGAAGGCTGTGAAGGCATTTCGGCTGACCTCGATTGCGGGCGCGTACTGGAGGGGAAGCGAGAAGAATAAGATGCTGACCCGAATCTACGGAACCGCGTTCGCGAAGAAGGAGGAGCTGAAGGCGTATCTGGAGCTGCTGGAGGAGGCGAAGAAGCGAGATCACAGGAAGCTTGGGAAGGAGCTTGGGCTGTTTGCGCTGATGGATGAGGGGCCGGGATTCCCGTTCTTCCTTCCGAAGGGCATGATCCTGAAGAATCTTCTGATTGATTATTGGAGAGAGCTGCACCAGCGGGAGGGGTATGTGGAGATTCAGACCCCGATGATGCTGAACCGGAAGCTCTGGGAGACCTCCGGGCACTGGGATCACTACCGTGAGAATATGTACACGACCCGGATTGATGAAGAAGATTTCGCGATTAAGCCGATGAACTGCCCGGGCGGAATGCTGGTGTATAAGTCTGAGCCGCATTCTTACCGGGATCTGCCGCTTCGTATCGGGGAACTGGGACTGGTGCACCGCCATGAGAAGTCCGGCGCGCTTCACGGGCTGATGCGTGTGCGCTGTTTCACGCAGGATGATGCTCATATTTTCATGACGCAGGATCAGATCACGGATGAAATTAAGGGAGTTGTGCGGCTGATTGATGAGGTATATCAGAAGTTCGGGTTCCGCTATCATGTAGAGCTCTCCACAAGACCCGAGGACAGCATCGGAAGCGATGAGGACTGGGAGCTGGCGACGAACGGACTGAGACAGGCCCTGGATGAGATGAATCTGGCCTATACGGTGAATGAAGGAGACGGCGCGTTCTATGGGCCGAAGATTGATTTCCATCTGACGGATTCGCTTGGGAGAACCTGGCAGTGCGGTACAATTCAGCTTGATTTCCAGCTTCCGATGCGATTTGAGGCGGAGTATATCGGATCCGACGGGGAGCGGCACAGACCGATTATGATTCACCGGGTTGTGTTCGGCTCGATTGAGCGGTTTATCGGAATTCTGATTGAGCATTATGCGGGGAAGTTCCCCCTGTGGCTGGCTCCGGTTCAGGTGAAGGTGCTGCCGATTTCGGATAAGCATATCGAATACGCGAAGAAGGTGTGCGAGGAGCTGAAAGCGGCTTCGATCCGCTGTGAGGCGGATCTGAGAGCGGAGAAGATCGGATATAAGATCCGTTCGGCCCAGCTTGAGAAGGTGCCGTATATGCTGATTGTCGGGCAGAAGGAGGAAGAGAACGGGACCGTTTCTGTCAGAAGCAGGGAGCAGGGAGATCTGGGTGAGGAGCGCCTGGAGCAGTTCATATCAGAGAGATTCCTGAGTGAGAACGAACCGGACAGGGTGTGAAACAACTGTTTGCAGGAACTGTGCGGGACAGCCGCAGGAGGGAGGGATGACCCCGCGGCTGCCCCGCACAGAATGAAATTTTTCAGTATAAAAAGTGAAGAAATTTCTGATTCCGGGTTGACATTCTGCCGATCATGTGTTATTTTAACAATAATGTAACATATGGGGAAGTAGTCGGCGCAGCTATCTGCGTGATTAAATCAATATCGGGGATCTGAAGCGGTTCGGGTTCTGGTTTAATCTGAGAATGACCAGGCTTATATCCTGACTTTGGGGTATAAGCCTTTTTCAGGTCTGCATGGACTGCCTACTGGTGTTACGAAGGACCTGAGGGTCACGAACAGAAAAAGGCCGCAGGCCGCATGGCCTGCCAATCAAAGGAGGTTTCTTTTCATGGATTTCTTATTTGAAGGCATTATGTCGATTACATGGCAGCAGCTGATCATGTACGGTGTCGGCATCCTGCTGATCTACCTTGCCATCTGCAAGGATTTTGAGCCCGCGCTCTTGCTTCCGATGGGATTCGGCGCGATTCTGGTCAACCTGCCTTCCTCCGGTGTCATTAATCAGACGCTTGAGGGCGTGGGAGAGACGCAGGGTATTATTCAGTGGTTGTTCGAGGTCGGAATTGAGGCTTCAGAGGCGCTTCCTATTCTGCTCTTCATAGGAATCGGCGCGATGATCGACTTCGGTCCGCTGCTTTCGAATCCGCTGATGTTCCTGTTCGGCGCGGCGGCGCAGTTCGGTATCTTCTTAACCATCGTGATCGCGGTACTGCTTGGCTTTGATTTAAGAGACGCTGCTTCCATCGGTATGATCGGCGCGGCAGACGGCCCTACCTCGATTCTGGTATCCCAGATCCTGAACTCGCGATACATCGGGCCGATTGCGGTTGCGGCTTATTCCTACATGGCGCTGGTTCCCCTGGTTCAGCCGATTGCGATTAAGGCCGTGACGACGAAGAAGGAACGTCTGATCAGAATGCCTTACAACCCGAAGGGCGTGTCCAGGAAGACAAGAATCTTCTTCCCGATTATTGTTACCTGTATCGCGGGTCTGGTGGCTCCTCAGTCGGTTGCTCTGGTCGGCTTCCTGATGTTCGGTAATCTGCTGCGTGTGTGCGGTGTCCTGGATACGCGGTCCGTTACGGCTCTCAACATTCGCCCCACCCCGATTATCCTTCTGCTTGGCATTACGAT
>CALWGS010000141.1 GCA_944380155.1 uncultured Lachnospiraceae bacterium | reverse complement strand
AGCAGAGCGGTTATCCGAAGTGTCAGCTGTGCAGAGAGAATGAAGGATACGCGGGACGGCTCAATCATCCGGCGCGCCAGAATCACCGGATCATTCCGATCCGGATTCAGAATTCGGACTGGGGATTCCAGTATTCTCCCTATGTGTATTATAACGAACACTGCATTGTGCTGAACGCCGTGCATACTCCGATGAAGATCGACCGGTCAACTTTTGCGAAGCTGTTTGATTTTGTAACCCAGTTTCCGCATTATTTTGTGGGTTCGAATGCGGATCTTCCGATTGTGGGCGGTTCCATCCTGACGCATGATCATTTTCAGGGCGGACACTATACATTCGCCATGGCGAAGGCTCCGGTTGAGAGGGAGGTTGTGTTCGCGGGGTTTGAGGATGTGAAGGCCGGTATTGTAAAGTGGCCCATGTCTGTGATTCGCCTAAGCGGCCCGGATACGGAGCGGATCATCAGCCTTGCGGATCGAATTCTCGGCTGCTGGCGCGGATATACGGATGAAGCGGCTTTCATCTATGCGTGGTCCGGCAGGGACGGCTCGCTGCTTGGCGCGGACAGCAGGGAAGAGAAGGGGGAGCCGCATAACACGATTACACCGATTGCAAGGAAGAACGGGGAGAATTATGAGCTGGATCTGGTGCTGCGCAACAATGTGACGACCGCGGAGCACCCGCTTGGAGTCTATCATCCCCACCAGGAGCTTCATCATATCAAGAAGGAGAATATCGGTCTGATTGAGGTCATGGGACTGGCAGTGCTTCCGGCAAGGCTTGAAAAGGAGATGCGGATCCTGGCCGATGCCATCCTATCCGGCAGGGAGATCCGCTTAGACGAGAGAATTGAGAAACATGCGGACTGGGTGGAGGAATTTCTTCCCAGGTACGATAAGGTAGATCGGGATACGATTGATGAAATCTTACAGAAGGAAATCGGAATTGTATTCACCAGGGTACTGGAGCATGCGGGAGTCTATAAGAGAAACGAAGAGGGGCGGAGGGCATTTGAACGGTTTATTGATTTCGTCAATGCATAGAGAAGGGAAGCTATGAACAGGAAGAAGGAGATTACAGGGAATATCATGATGGTAGTACTCGCGCTGGTGATCGCGCTCGTCGTGAATTATATGATCCTGCTGAGAGTGGAGATTCCGACGAATTCCATGGAGAATACAATCATGGCCGGCAGCCGGGTCGTGGTACTTCGGGCTGCCTACCTGTTCTCCGATCCGGAGCGCGGGGACATTGTGGTCTTCCGGTATCCGGATGACGAGACGCAGAATTACGCGAAGCGGATTATCGGGCTTCCGGGGGAGACCGTTGAGATCCGGGACGGTCTGGTGTATATCGACGGTTCGGAAGAACCGCTTCAGGAGGATTATCTGAAGGAGACGCCGACGGGGGATTATGGGCCGTACGAGGTGCCGGAGGATTCCTATTTTATGCTTGGGGATAACAGGGAGGTTTCAGAGGATTCCAGGTTCTGGAAGAATCCGTATGTCAGGCGGGAGAAGATCATTGGGCGGATTTGGTTTGAGTATTATCCGTCTCTGCATTTTTACGGGGAGGATCAATGAGGGAGATTGAGGCTCCCCTCTTTTGATGTGTCAGAAATTCTTAGGATTTCATTAATTTGCCGGAACGTCCTTGACAATATAATACTATATGAGATATAGTATTATCAACAAAATAATATTATATTTTGATATAGAGAGGAAGTGGCAGGGATGGTCTTCAACACAGGCGCGGCGCTTCTGGATGCAATCGTTCTGGCAGCGGTATCGAGGGAGCCGGAGGGTACCTACGGTTATAAGATTACGCAGGATGTCCGAGAGGCGATTGAGGTATCCGAATCCACGCTGTATCCGGTCTTGCGGCGGCTTCAGAAGGATCAGTGTCTTGAGATTTATGATATGGAGTTCAGCGGAAGGAACCGTCGTTATTACAGGATTACCGAAGAAGGAAGAGCCCAGCTTAAGCTCTACAGCGCGGAATGGAGAGCGTATTCGGAGAAGATTAATCGCATATTCAGGGGGGTGGAGACATGAATCGAACGGAATATATGAGCAGACTGGAGGAACTTCTGGCGGATATCTCCGCAGAGGACAGAAGGGATGCTCTGCAGTATTATGAGGATTATTTTGATGAGGCGGGGCCCTGGAATGAGTCGAAGGTGATATCGGAGCTTGGAACGCCGGAGACGGTGGCTCAGGGGATTAAGGACGGGCTGTTCACGGAGGATTCCCCGAGGGAGGGGCAGTTCACGGAATACGGGTATGATGATCCGCAGGAGAAGAGGATCCGGTATGCGGTTGCCGAGAAGAGTGCTTATGCAGAAGAACACAGGCAGGAGCAAGAGCAGGAGAAGGTAGAGGAGGACTGGAAGAACCGATATGAAGAGGAGCGCCGGTATGAGGAGCAGCGCCGCCGCGAGATGCAGATGCGGTACGAAGCGGATCAGAGGCAGAGGACGCAGAGGCGCGCGGGAGAGCAGGAGAGGCGGCCGGCACACGGAATGAGTCCGGTGCTGTGGGTTCTGATTGCGGTATTCGGATTTCCGATCTGGTTTCCGGTTCTGATGGCGGGGGCCGGTCTGATGATTGGCCTTGTGGTTACCGCGGCAGGGATTCTGTTTGGGATCGGAATCGGAGCAATTGTCTGTCTGGGAGGCGGCTTGATTGGAATTGTATCCGGGATTCTCCGATTCTTTTCCTCCCCGCTTGCCGGAATTATCCTGTTCGGCGGGGGTCTGGCCGCTGTGGGCTTCGGCCTGCTGTTTCTGGCTGCGACGGCTGCCATTGTTACAAAGCTGCTGCCAGCCTGCATCAGGGGGCTGCGCTCGTTGTTTGGCCGTTCGGCGAAAGGGAGGAGGGCTTATGTATGAAGCCGTTTTAT
>CALWGS010000140.1 GCA_944380155.1 uncultured Lachnospiraceae bacterium | reverse complement strand
ATGCGGCAGCACCTCTTCCTTCATTATTTACACGGAACCCGGAAGAGAGCCTACCGAGCATCTGCTTCAGGAACTGATTGAGCAGAAGGATGCCATCCGCAGAGCAGGCGTGTCCGTAGTGCTGATTAACGCCTCCGGCACAGGGTATGATAACGCAACCCTCGCCCGCGCCGTGAAGGAGCTTGGCGCATCCTCCTGTATCCCGGTGGATCCCGCCTTCCTCCCCCGCCTGCGCGTATCGATGGGCGTGGGCGACGAACGTCTTCCGTTCGCCCTTGCCGCCGATCCGGACAGGAACGGCCTGTTCGCGTTCGCAAATTATAATATCGGCACCGCCGCTACCCTTCTCTCAATTGTTACAACCAGGGAATCTATGAGAAAAGGCGGCTGAACGCCGGAAGAATGGAGGATGCAATGAACCGTTATCTATTAGAATGCTGTGTGGATTCCGTAGAATCCGCGATTGCCGCCGAACGCGGCGGGGCAGACCGGTTAGAGCTGTGCGCCAACCTGATCATCGGGGGCACAACCCCCTCCCCCGCCCTCTACCGCGCGGTCAGAGCCAATACCCATATCCCCGTCCATGTCCTGTTAAGGCCCAGGTTCGGAGACTTTCTCTATACTCCGGCCGAGCTTAACATTCTGAAGGAGGAAGCGTCCTACTTCGCGAAAGAGGGTGCCGACGGCCTGGTCATCGGCTGTCTTACGCCGGATGGACGGCTTGATAAGAAGGCAATGCAGGAAATCATCTCTCTCGCTCCCGGCTGCCACATCACCCTGCACCGGGCCTTTGACGTCTGCCGCGACTGCTTCGAGGCCCTTGAGGATGCGAAGCAGCTTGGCGTGGGAACTATCCTGACCTCCGGCAGGAAGAATTCCTGCCTTGACGGACTCCCCCTGATTCGAGATCTGATCCCGGCTGCCGCCCCGGTGCATATCCTGGTCGGCGGCGGCGTAAACGCCTCTGTCATCCGGGAATTTCTGAGCTGTACAGGAGCCGCGCACTTCCACATGTCCGGCAAGAAGGAGCTGGAAAGCGGCATGATCTACCGGAATCCTGATGTAAACATGGGACTTCGAGGCATCAGTGAATACACGGTATGGAGGACGGATGAGGAATCTGTGAGACAGGCGAAAGCGGTGTTCCCAGATGCCGACTGCGCCTCTTCCACTGTAATATAGCAAAAATCACACCCGGCAGCCGCCCTTATCCATCGCGCCTGCCGGGTGTGATTCCCTGTCTTCCCTCTTCGCTACTGCTCCATCTGCTTCCCAAGGAAGGCCGCTGCCGTCGCCGCGAGCTTGACCTCCACCTCTCCGAAGCGTACCCTCGGCTCCCTGGTCAGCAGAACGACCGCTCCGATTGCGTCCCCCTCACAGATCACAGGAGAGATCGCTTCATATAAGAATTCGTCATTCTCGTCAATCACCCGGACGAATTGCCTGTCTTCCTTCGAGGCTAAGATATTCTCTCTTTCATTAATAATTCCTTCGAGCTGCTTTGAGATCGGCTTGCCCGCAAGCTCCTTCTTCGAGCCGCCCGCAGCCGCTATGATCTGATCCTTGTCCGAAATTACCACCACATGCCCTGTTGTCATTCCCATGGAATCCGCATACTGTCTGGCGAACTGAGACAGCTCCCCGATCGGGGAATATTTCTTCAGAATAATCTCGCCTTCCCGATCTGTAAATATCTCAAGCGGGTCTCCTTCCCGGATTCGCAAGGTGCGCCGGATTTCTTTTGGAACTACAACTCTGCCTAAATCGTCTATTCTGCGTACAATCCCAGTCGCTTTCATCTGCCAATAATTCCTCCATTTCCGCTTTCTATCTGTTTGTGTATCTCCTTTGGTAAGATAGCAAATGTTTATCGTACAGCTAGTATCTGTAAGAAATGGAGATTTATTCATTCATGTTTTTACCAGAAATTGTGCCGGGTATCCTTGCATTGCCGGAAGGATCGTCACGCAATGTCACCTGACTATATCTATATGCCTGTAACGCACTTCTTTTAAGAATAACCCCTGCGGCGGGGCCATCCATCCGGCCGCATCCCGTTCCCGGCTCCTTAGAATCAGCGGGATCTCTCTTGGACTGCGCTCTCCCCTTCCGACTTCGATTAACGTTCCGGCCATAATCCGGACCATATGGTACAAGAAGCCATCCCCCGTCACTTCCATCCGGAGGCTGCTTCCTTCTCTTATGATCTCAAATTTATATATAGTTCGAATTGTACCTCTTTTCTTCTCTCCATGCGTTGAAAATGCGGCAAAATCATGCATTCCCACCAGATATGCGGCAGCCTGCCTCATCCGCTCCTCCGAGAGTTCTCCCTTCTCCTGATATGTCCAGCGGCGGTCGAATACCGACGGCGGTCTGCGCAGATCGATCCGGTATTCATATGTCTTGGAGATTGCGTCATGCCGGCTGTGAAACGTGAGCGGAACCTTTCGCGCGGAAATGATGCGGATATCCTCGGGCAATATGTAATTTAAATGAGCTGTGAAGTTCTTCGGAATCTCCCCGTCCGAAGTCCGGCAGATAAAATTCGCCGTCTGGGCAATCGCGTGTACGCCCGCGTCTGTGCGCCCGGAGCCGATCAGTCGGATCCGCTGCCCAAGGAGTCCGGAGATCCGGTTCTCAAGCAGAGCCTGAATCGACGGCTTCTGTGCGTTCTCAATTCTCTGCCATCCGCTGTAGCCCGTTCCATCGTAGGAGATGATGAGCATGATATTAAGCTTATCCATATCGGCACCCTTTCCTTCCTATATAGCATCATTATAATATAGCTCCTGCAATTATGCAACCATGCGTAATCATTCCTGTGCCCTTTATACAATATACGTAAAGAATTTGTAAAAACGTAACAAAATCTTAAGCTTTCTTCATCTGGTCATTTTTCGGTTTCTATGTTAAACTTAGGGGCAAAATCAAACGGAAATGGAGTGAGTTACAATGCGGGAGAAAGTCCGGACAATCTTCAAGCAGTTCCTTACCTGGTGCGTTCTTCCTGCCGCGGGATTGAATCTGTTCATTGAAACGCTGTCACGATGCTCTCTGTGGGAAGCGGCCGGCTACCTGCTGATCGACCCTCTGATCTTTTTATACAATACATTGATTATTGCCGCAACCCTGTCGGTTACGCTGCTGGTGCGCAGGCGGGTATTTGCCGGATTCCTTATAAGTCTCGTGTGGGCTGTCATCGGAATCACGGATTTTGTTCTGCTTCGCTTCCGCACCACGCCGTTTACGGCGGTGGATCTGTTAATGGTGAAGTCTGCCTTCTCAATTATGGGGCATTATCTGAGCATCTTTGAGATTCTGCTCATCTTCGCCGGGATTGCGCTGGCGGCGGCAGGCTGTGTGTTCTTGTGGAAGAAGGCTCCGAAATACCGGCAGGCCATTCCTTATCCCGTGGCGGTTCCATTCTGCGCGGGAGTGGTCGCGGTTACGCTGCTGCTTACAAATCTGGGTACGCACCTGGGTCTGCTTGCCGTGAATTTCGGCAATCTCGCGGATGCCTTCCACAGCTACGGGCTGCCCTACTGCTTTATGAACAGCCTGCTGAACACCGGGATCGACAAGCCGGATTCCTACTCCACCGACCTGGTTGAGTCCATTGTGGAATCCCTGGAACAGTCTACCGGCGCCGCGTCAAGTGTGGAACCCGGGAAGGAGGATTTCGCGTCATCGGACGAACCGGGGGAAGGTGCTTTGTCTGATACCGCGTCTTCGTCCGAGGCCGATTCGTCTTCCGATACGGGGCAGGATGCCTCCCCGGCATATCCGGATACTTCCGTGAATATCCTTTTCCTTCAGCTGGAGTCCTTCTTTGATCCGACGCTGATAGAGAATCTCAAATATTCCGAGGATCCGGTCCCCTTCTACCGGTACCTGAAGGAGAATTATACCACCGGTTATCTGAATGTTCCTTCCATCGGAGCCGGAACAGCCAATACCGAATTCGAGGTCATCACCGGAATGAATCTGGACTTCTTCGGGCCGGGCGAATATCCGTATAAGACGATACTGAAGCAGACCACTGCGGAGAGCATCTGCTATGTTCTGAAGTCTCTCGGATACGCGACCCACGCGATCCATAACAATGACGCGACCTTCTACGATCGGCATATCGTCTTCTCCCAGCTTGGCTTCGATACCTTCACCCCGATCGAATATATGGAGCAGATTGAAATGACCCCTCTTGGCTGGGCCAAGGACAGCGTTCTGACCGAAGAGATTGCCAAGACGCTTGATTCCACGCAGGGAGCCGACTTCATCTATACAATATCCGTCCAGGGACACGGCGCGTATCCGGAGACAGCCGTTCTTGAGGATCCGGAGATTACGATCTCAATCGCAGACGAGGAGGCAGATATGGAACGAAGTTCCACGGAACTTCAGACACTCGGCAGCGATTCCGCAGACGATGACGCCGGCGGGCCTTTTATCGAGAAGGAATTCCCGGAAGCATCGTCTTCTGGATACTCTTCCGAAGAGTATTCCGAGGAAGAATATTACGGGCTTCTCTATTATGTGAATCAGCTGCATGAGATGGATGATTTCTTACGGGATCTGACCGATATGCTCTCTAAGCGGGAGGAACCTGTCGTACTGGTGTTGTATGGGGATCATCTGCCGGGCTTCTCCTTCACGGAAGAGGATCTGGAGAACGGGAATCTCTATCAGACTCAGTATGTGATGTGGAGTAATTTTGAGATGAAGCGGGAATACCGGGATCTGGAAGCTTACCAGCTCTACTCCTATATCCTGGGACGGCTGGGAACCGGGGACGGCCTGATTATGAAGCTTCATCAGAGGTACCTGAATACAGAGGATGCCAATCAGGAGATGTACCTGGAAGAGCTTGAAATTCTGGAATATGATATGCTGTATGGAGATCTTGACTGCTATGGCGGTGAGAATCCGTATGAGCCGACAGAATTGGTTCTTGGCGTAAGTCCGATGGAGATGGAATCTGTGACGGAAACTGCTTCGGATGACGGGAATCCGACATTGCGGGTGGAAGGCCGGAACTTTACCTCCTTCAGCCGTATCTTCGTAAATGAAGACGAGCTTGAGACCGTCTTTCTCGACTCCTCCACTCTCCTCGCACAATCTCCCGGAATTCAGGACGGAGATGTCATCACGGTCCGCCAGGTCGGCAAGGATCACTCCGTTGTGGGAAGCACGGAAGAATATGCTGTCACGGAACACGATATCATGAAATAGCCTGGTGCGGGTATTTTCTGATGCCCGCACCAGGCTGTGTTTGCCTGACCGCATCTGCGGTCTGAACGCATCTGCGGCTTCTTCAGGCCGGGTCCGATCGAAGCATCACCATGCACTCCTTCTCACAGAACGCAATGCCGTATTCGATGATCTTCTTCATACCCCGGCGCTTGAGGCCGACGGCGTATTTCTTCTCCTCAATCTGCCTTAACGCCTCCTCGCAGGCTTTCTCCAGGTTCCCGTCATGGGCGTATTTCAGTTCGATTACAATGCCCGTCCGTTCTGGGGTGCGGATGGAGATATCGCTGTATCCCTCGCCCGTCTCCGCGTTCGACTGTACGCTCCAGGTTCCCTGACTTTGCAGAAGTCCCAGCAGCATACCATGGTAAAAATTTTCCTTCATGCTTGTGCGTACCGCCGTATCCCGGATGCTGATGGAATCCCACAGGTAATCATGGAGCATGTCCTGGATCACGGACCCATTCCCTGTGGGGAACGCCCCGCAGAACCGGTTGATCCTGGATGCATCCGCGCGTGTCACCTCCCGGAACCAATCCTGCACAAGGCCCGCGAACAGCCTGCGGACTTCGCCGTTCGGGATTCTTAACTCGAGCACATCCGCGTCCGCATTCTCCACATACCTCCCTGTCAGATAGCCTGCGGCATACAGCACGCTCCAGATGTTATCAATCGAATCATCAATATCCCGATAGGTTAACTCCTGCCTGATGCATCGCGTGATTGTTCCGCCGTTAATCAGCTCTTCCATCTGGTCTTTTGTGGTCTGATCCGCTTTTCTAAGCAGGCGGAGGATCCACTCATTTCCGATGGTATTCGCCCAATAATTCCTGGGAGGCGCAGCCGGATCCGCCAGCAATTCGTCACAGTAATTCAGCACGTCCCACGGACAGTATAGATTTACCTTCCCGAACAGGTACCCGTCATACCAGTCACGAATTACGTTCTGATATGCCGTGAGCCCATAATACTCCAGCAGTTCCTTCACATCCGCATCCGTAAATCCAAAATACCCGTCGTATCTTGCGTCTGAGATCGTGTGTACCTTCAGATTATTCAGACCTGTGAATATGCTCTCCTTCGAGATGCGCAGACATCCTGTAAGGACGGCAAAATAGAGAGAATCGTTCGTTTTTAATGCATTTCCAAACAGGTTCCGGAGCAGAGACACCCTTTCATCATAGTACCCGGCCTGGAATGCCTTATCTAACGGGACATCATACTCATCAATCAGGAGAACGACCTTGCGGGCATAATGCTTTGAAAGAAGCTGTGAAAGTATCTGCAGACTATCCACCAGTAATTCCTCTTCCATGGAGAACAGCCCTTTATCCACATGGATTAACGCCTGATACCGCTCCCGTTCCATTCCTGACAGGCTCCCGCTTTCCTGCAGGAACGAAAATCTCGCGGCTTCTCTTCCAATCACACTCCGCAGCGCGGCGGATGCCGCTTCGAAGTTCAGGCCATCCACGCCCTTTAGACTAATGGAAATCACCGGGAATCGTCCTCTGTATTCCTCAAATAACTCCTTCTCCTGCCCAATCTTCAAGCCATCGAACAGATCCCCCCTGCCGTCAATTTCAAAAAAACATTTCAGCATGCTCATATTGAGAGTCTTGCCAAAGCGTCTTGGACGTGTGAACAGGTTTACCTCCCCCCAATTTCTCAGAAGCTCCGCGATGAACATCGTCTTATCCACATAGTAAAAGTCATTTGTCCGGATTTTTTCAAACCCATCAATTCCAATAGGAAGCTTCTTTCGCACCTTCCCCCCACTCTCCTTTCCCTTAAGGCCGGCCGGATATTCTCTCTTATCATATCAAAGTCCTGCCGAAGGCTTTACACGCCGCCTTCCGCCCTCTTACAGGTCCAGGTGCGCCATCCCCGGACAGTTCATCTCGAATACGTCATCAATCATCTTATGCACAAGCCTTGCCTTGGGTGTATCTAACAAAGTATAATAGACCTCCTTGCCGACGCGCCTTGAGCCGATTAATTCAGCCTGCCGGAGATTGCGCAGATGATGGGAGACTGCGGGCATGCTCATCCCGACCGCCGCCGCAATATTACATACACATTCCTCACTGTGACACAGCAGCCACAGAATCTGAAGCCTTGTCCCGTCCGAGAGCTGGTGGAAGATCTCTGCCGCTTCCCCGCACTGATCCTCCCCTGGCAGCAGCGTCAGGATGTGGTCGTCCTTCTGGCCGTGATCATGAGGAAGAATTCTGATATTCCTGTTTTCATCATCCATAGTGAATCCTCCGTTCATTTCTTACTTCCCTCTGCGGATTCTATCGGTTTTAAGTATAACATGAAATCCGGCCCCTGTCCACTTTCGAAGCCGCGGGTAATTGTCTGGTCTTTTCCCGTGTTCTATGCTATACTTCTATTATACGCAAACATTCCAAAGACACTCTGTTACATCATCAGGAGGTGACCGGTACAATGAACGAAGATGATATGAACTTATCGCAGGAACGCCCCTCTTATTCTCCGATCCCGCCGGATCAGCCGCCGAAAAAGGGCGGCGCCGCCGTTGCGGTGATTCTCACCGCGATTCTAATCCTGATCATTGCGGGAATCGGAATCGGCGCCTATCTTCTGCTGAATACCGACTCCCGAGCCAACGAACGGGCGCGGAACAGCATGACTCCCGCCGAGTATCTGCTCTGGGTGGAGTCCAATTCCGTGGAGGAACG
>CALWGS010000139.1 GCA_944380155.1 uncultured Lachnospiraceae bacterium | reverse complement strand
GATGAATACCGGGACGGCGGGCATCCCGTTACCGAGCTTGTAGACGGAATGCTTCCCGTCGTCGGCAAATGCGCCAAATCCGATACCGGCACGAAGGTCACCTTCTATCCCGATGCTTCTATCTTCGAGACCACGGAATTCAAACCGGATACCATTATGAAGAAGCTCAAGGAGACCGCGTTCCTGAACAAGGGACTGCAAATCCGCTTCGACGATCGGATCAGCGGACACGTTACGGAATATTACGAGGAATACGGCATCAAAAGCTTCGTATCCTATATTAACCGGGAGAGCGAGGTCCTTCATAAGGACCCCATCTATGTAGAGGGAAAGAGCGGGGAGATTGAAGTAGAGATAGCATTTCAGTACACCACCGCCTTCACCGAGCAGATCAACTCCTACTGTAACTGCATCAATGTCGTAGACGGCGGAACCCTGGTGACCGGATTTAAGTCCGCCCTGACCAGAGTGATGAATCAATACGCAAGGGAGCTCGGCGTTCTGAAGGATAAGGATGAGAACTTTGACGGCAGGGACATCCGCAACGGCCTGGTCGCGGTAATTTCCATCAAGCATCCGGATCCGCAGTTCGAGGGCCAGACCAAGACCAAGCTCGGCAACACCGATGCCAAGAGCGCGGTCGAGGATGTCTTCACCGGCGAGGCAACCCGTTATTTTGATAAGAATGTGGAGATTCTGAAGGTGATTCTGGATAATTCGCTCAAGTCCTACACCGCCAGGAAGGCCGGAGATAAGGCCCGCAGCGCGGTGCTCCGCCAGCTTCTGGATGTGGATACGAAGAGCAAGCTGGCCTCCTGCAGTTCAAAAAAGCCGGAAGAATGCGAAGTCTACATTGTAGAGGGCGATTCCGCAGGCGGCACGGTAAAGACCGCGAGGAACCGCAGGACCCAGGCCGTACTCCCCCTGCGCGGCAAGATCCTGAACGTGGAGAAGGCGAATCTCGAGAAGATTCTGGTGAATAACGAAATCAAGACCATGATTGCCGCGTTCGGCTGCGGAATCGGAGATGATTTCGACATTAAGAAGCTCCGGTATGACAAGATTATTATTCTAACCGATGCCGATGTGGACGGCGCGCATATCAGCACGCTCCTTCTGACCTTCTTCTACCGCTTCATGCCCGAGCTCATTATGGAGGGCAAGGTCTACCGCGGGCTCCCCCCGCTGTACCGGGCGGAATACGAGGATACTGTGCGGGGCAAGAAGAAGCGGATGCACAAGTATTTGTTCAATGACTTTGAACTGGAGAAGTTCCGGAAACAGTCCGGCAAGAAGCTCCTGTCCCTCCAGCGCTATAAGGGGCTCGGCGAAATGGACGCGGATCAGCTCTGGGAGACCACGCTGAATCCGGAGAGCCGCGTGCTCGCACAGGTCTCCATCTCCGATACGGTAGAAGCAGACGAGATCACCACGATTCTCATGAGCAGCAACGTCCCGCCCCGGAGACAATTTATCATGGATGAAGCAAAATACGCCCGGCTGGATGTCTGAGTGACCGGCGGCAGAAAGGTATGAATGAATATGAGTAATGCAATCGATAATATCGTATCCCTTGACTATTCCGAGGAGATGAAGACCTCTTACCGCGATTACGCACTGAGCGTCATCATTGCCCGCGCGCTGCCCGATGTCCGCGACGGTCTAAAGCCGGTGCAGCGGCGCATTCTTTACGCGATGAATGAATTGGGGCTGGATCCGAAGAAGCCCCACAGAAAGAGCGCCCGTATTGTCGGTGATACCATGGGTAAATACCACCCCCACGGCGACAGCTCCATTTATGATGCCCTCGTCCATATGACCGAGGAGTATGCCCTCTCCATCCCGCTCGTAGACGGACACGGCAACTTCGGTTCCATTGACGGCGACGGCGCCGCCGCGATGCGCTACACCGAAGCAAGACTCTCCGCGGGCGCCATGACCATGCTGGAGCACCTTGACGACGGCCTGGTGGATTTTATCCCGAACTTCGACAACAGCGAGAAGGAACCCGTCGTCCTGCCCGCCATGCTCCCGAACCTCCTGATTAACGGAACCACCGGCATCGCCGTCGGCATGGCGACGAACATCCCGCCCCATAATCCGGGCGAAGTCATCGACGGCGCAATTGCCCTGTTAGACAACCCCGGCCTGTCCACCGAAGATCTGATGAAATACATCCCCGGCCCCGACTTCCCAACCGGCGGCAGCATCGTGAATGCCTCCGATCTCCCTGCCCTGTACGCGACCGGTGAGGGAAAGATTAAGATCCGGGCAAAGACCGAGATTGAGCCCGGCGATTCCGGCAGGAAGAACATCGTAGTCACCGAAATTCCCTATACGGCGGCCGGAAGCAAGAGCAGACTGGTCGAAAGCCTGTCCGCGCTGATGAAAGACAAGGTATTCGATGAAATCTACGACGTCAGGGACGAGTCGAATAAAGAGGGCATCCGCATCGTAATCGAGGTCAAGCGCGACCGCAATATCGATAACCTCCTCAATGGTCTGTATAAGAAAACCCCCTTAGAGGACACCTACGGCGCGAATCTCCTTGCGGTGAAACGCCAGCAGCCCTATACCTTCACCCTCAAGACCATGCTCCAGGAATTCCTCACATTCCAGGAGGAGCTGTACACGAAGGAATTCGAGCACCTGCTGCGCAAGGCCCAGGATCGCCTGGAGGTCGTCAACGGACTCATCCGCGCCACCGACGTCATCGACCTCATCATCGAGATCCTCCGCGGCAGCTCTTCCCTGTCTCAGGCCAAGCGCTGCCTCATCGAGGGCGTCACTGACGAGATCCGTTTCAAATCCGCGAAATCAGAGAAACAGGCGCGGACCCTGCAGTTCACGCAGCGCCAGGCAGAAGCCATCCTTGCCATGCCGTTAAGCAGGCTGGTCGGCCTTGAGATCCTCAAGCTCCACGAAGAGAACACCTCTCTGATCGAGCAGATCACCTCTTATGAAAAGATTCTCTCCGATCCGAAGGAATTGCACAAGGTCATTAAAGGGCGCCTGAGAGAATACAAGAAGCAGTTCGGCAGACCAAGACGCACCATGCTTACAAACGCGGAGACCTCCGGCTATGTCGAGGAAAAGAAGGTAGAAGACATCTACGTTCTGATCGACCGGTTCGGCTATGTCAAATCCATCGACGCCGCCGGATTCGCAAGAGCCTCCGAGGACAGCCTCCGGGACTTCGTCCACATGGTCCGGATGAAGAACACGGACAAGCTCTGCCTCTTCACCGCCCAGGGCAATCTGTACTATATCAAAGCCCAGGCCATCCCGCGCGGCAGAATCCGGGACAAAGGCGTACTCATCCAGACCTTATGCAAGGTCGATCAGGAGGATGCTCTGCTGTATACCTCCTTCGAGGCCCTGTTCGAATCCCAGCTTCTCTTCACCACCAGACAGGGCTATATCAAGCTGGTATCGGGAATCGAATTCGAGACCAACCGTTCCTCTATCAGTACGACCCGTCTCGAAGACGGAGATCTCATCGCGGGACTCCTCCTGCTCTCCGCCGCGGATATCCTGAGCAGCAGCATGAAAGTCGTAATCCTGACAGAGAAGGGCCTCTCCCTCGGCTTCCCTCTCTCCGAAGTCAGCGAGCTGAAGAAAAGCAGCCGCGGCGTCAAAGGCATCACACTGGACGCCAGGGACTCCGTCCTCTTTGCCTCCGCCTTCCGCCCGGAGGATGAGACCTTCGAGGTGAACGGGAAGACACTCTCCGTAAAGAAAGTCCGCTGCCGGAAGCGCGCGGCGAAGGGGCAGAAGGCGGCTTTGGAGGTTTAAGAGAGCGTAAGCTCCTGTTCCTGCCCGGCGGGGCGGCATGCCGCCCCAGGAAATGATCAAGGGCGCCTATACCTGCCGGGCGGGCGGCATGCCGCCCCGCCAAGAGCCGGAATCGAAGTCCAAACGTCTAGAATCCCAGATACCGCAGCAGCGCCTCACAGCCCTCCCTGATGTCCTCATAGGTAATATCAAAATTCCCCGTGTACCACGGGTCCGCGATATCCCTGGGGTGGTCGGTGAAATCAAGCAGGCGCCGGATCTTGCCCTGCTCGTCCTTTCCCGCAATCCTTTGCATATTGCGGATATTCCACTGATCCATCCCCAGCAGATAATCATACCTGTCATAATCCGCCCGCGTCATCTGGACGGCATACTTCCCCTTACAGGATATCCCGTACTCCGAAAGCTTCTTCCGGGTTCCGTAATGAACCGGATTGCCAATCTCCTCCGTGCTGGTTGCCGCGGAGGCAATGTAGAACTGATTGGAAATTCCCTTCTCCTCAACCATGGACTTGAGCAGGAACTCAGCCATGGGGGAACGGCAGATGTTGCCGTGGCA
>CALWGS010000138.1 GCA_944380155.1 uncultured Lachnospiraceae bacterium | reverse complement strand
CATATCAAAGAAATGTCTTCTCTCCATTCTATTCTCTGCCCCGGAGCGGTGTGCTTATCCCCCTTCCCCTACTGTGCCTGAGAAATTACCTTCAGAAGTCCCGCAAACCCGTATCCGAACTCATCCCGGTAGAGAACCTCTCTGGCCCTGACCGGCACATCCGTAATGATATTGTCAACGGAAAGCCGCTTCATTCTCTCAAGCTCTCCCTCCGTATTCACGGTCCAGGCGTGGATCTCCTTGCCCAGGCTGTGGGCCGTCTGAACCACGGAATCGGTGATAAATCCGGACTTCATGCTGAAGAAATCCACAGATTCCCTGTCATAGAAATACCCATAGGCAAGCCCCATAATATACCCCGTCTTAATTCCCGGATACCTCTCCTTCACCTCTTCCAGCACACTCTCATCCGTCGAGCTGATAATGCACTGGTTCTCATAATCATACTGTTCAATCAGATCAAGCACCCCGGCCGTCAATCCGGTATCCCGGCCGTTCGTCTTAATTTCAATATTCAGACTGATCCTGCCCTTGCACAGAATCATCGCTTCCTCAAGCGTCGGAATCCGGACTCCCGCGTATTCCTGGGAGACATAACTCCCGGCATCCAGCTCCCGGATCTCCTCATACGTAACCTCCCAGATGTTCTTTTTCAGCCCCGTCGTCCGCTTCAGACTTGTATCATGCAGCAGAACGATTACTCCGTCCTTCGTCATCTGTACATCAATCTCGGCGTAATCCGCCATGGATTCGATCGCCAGCTCCAGGGCCGGAAGCGTATTCTCCGGCGCGTCAAAGGAAGCGCCCCGGTGGGCGGTAATCCCGATTCCGGAAAGGGTCTCCTGAGACAGGACCGTACCGTTCCTTCCCGCATATACCGCGTACACAACTCCCGCAAGCACCATAAGCGCCGTCACAAGCCGCCTCACCCACAGCCTTCCTTCCCTCTGTCCGGACTCTGCCTCCTTCTGGGATTCCTCCGCCGGGACCGGGTCCGCATGGACCAGGGCATCGAACCACGCTGCCGCCTGCCCGTAATTCACAATCAGGCCGAGCACCATTCCGAGAACACCCGTATACAGCTCGATCCGCTCCATCACGGACAGATAGAACGCCACCACCAGACTCTTATCCACGAAGAAGAAGGACAGGGCCCCGGCAATCACGACACATACGACATAGAACAGGATGTATATGCTCAAAAACAGCAGATTCCCAAGCAGCATCCGTCTGAGAATTACTCCCGCATTCCCGCGAAACAGGGCGGCGCTCTTCTTCCTGCAGCCCGCGGTTGTGTCCCCCGTATGAACGGCGAACGGGACCGCGAACATTTCCCGAAGGCTCAGGTACACAAGCAAAAGCAGCACAGCCGTCAGCCCCGCGGCCGCAAGCGGTTCGGCGAACGCCGAACGAATCAGATACCCCGCAACCCGCGTTCGGATGATGTAGGGCATGGTATAGGGCAGCGCATAGACAAGGGAGCACATCAGGGAAACCGGCAGCAAAAGCAGATGCTTCGGCCTTTGAAGAAGGCGGACCGCCGTTCCGATCCCGGCCGCGGCCGTCTGAATCACCGAGGCCCTCTGTCCGTGGAGGTGCGCCCTGAACAACAGATGCAGGCACACCGCCTCCAGATACAGCAGAAAAGCTGTCAGCGCCAGGAAGAAAAACAGGCACAGCAGGGTCACGGGCATTCTTAAGAATCTCGCGAGATTCTGCAGGTTTACGTAACTGTATCGGGAGCACCAGAGCGCCAGCCGGAATAATCCGCCGAACACCGGAATCTCCACCGCGAAGAACAGAGCCTGATACAGCAGCTCGAACAGCAGCACGCTTCCGTTCCCGCCGGTTCTTCTGCGCTCCATTCTCTCACCTCATTCTTTCCCCTCACTCTCACATAAGTAGTCTATCACAATTCACAAAAAAATTCACTTCATTCGAGTAACTTCATGAAAAATTAACAGAACGGTAATATTTCCCGCCCCCTCCCGCTTCACGCATGATCCCGGATCATACAATACTGCTTCAGTCCGAAATGCTTCTCGACCGTCTCAAACAGCCGGAAACCGTAGTGCTCGTACAGGGAGACATTCTTCTCATTGTGGGTCGCGAGCGAAATCATCAATTTCTTCTCATCCGCATAGCGGATCACCGGGCGCATCAGCCGGCTCGCAATCCCCTTCCCCTGCATGGACGGGCGCACGGCAAGATAGATGATATGCAGCCGCTGATCCTGGTGCAGCTCATCCGTCCATCTGGAATTCAGGTAATCCTTCCCGATCAGAAAGTTCCACAGCGTCTTCAGGGAATGATCCTCCTTAATCAGGAACCCGTCCGTCCGAAGCCCCGCCAGAAATTCGGTCAGATAGAAGGTGATCGGGTTATACGGTGCGCTCTCATCCGACAGAATCATCATCCCGTTGCAGTCCCTGCTGTCTGCGTAGATCTCGCAGGAGGTTCCGAACATTTCATACAAGTCACATTCAAACAGCTCCGACAGCAGACGTTTTCTCGTCTCCTCCTCCGGAATCAGCCGCGTATACAGCGGGTCCTGCTCAAAGCACTCCGTCAGCAGCTCCTGCAGCTTCCCCATATCCTCCCGCTCTACGCGGTATAAATCCTTCAAATTCATTGA
>CALWGS010000137.1 GCA_944380155.1 uncultured Lachnospiraceae bacterium | reverse complement strand
TCTTAATTCCGGCAAGAACCGATACACCCGCCTTGCCGTAAGGGGTATAATCCCCAAGCATTGCTTCCCCCGCTCCCGGCCCTAATACGGCGATGGTGCCGGTTCTCTTCAGCGGAAGCATCTGATTTTCATTTTTCAACAGCGTCATGCTCTTCCTGGCAATCTCCCTGGCCAGGCTCCGATGCTCCTGGCTGTGGACACAGGTCTCCTGCCCGGATTCCCCGGTATAAGGGTGATCAAACAAACCCAGCATGAACTTTACCCTCAGTACGCGGCGGCAGGCCTGACGGACTACCTCCTCAGAGAGCCTTCCGGAATCCACCAGCTGCCGGATCCCTTCCTGCCATTCCGCATGGGGAAAATCATACAGCTGCAGGTCTACGCCTGCCTCCAGTCCCATAGCCATCGCTTCGGTGCGGCTTTCCGCCACATGATGATTATCATACAGACGGGCGACCGCCGTCAGATCCGAGCGGACATATCCCGGCATATGCCAGCGATCCCTTAAGATCTCGGTCAGCAGCTCACGGTCCGCGGCAACCGGAATCCCATCGATGGCATTATAAGAACACATGGCATTCACGGCTCCCGCCTCGGCGAAGGCCGCCTCGAATACGGGCAGGCAGTCCGTGAATACCTCATGCCGTCCCATTGCCGTGGGCGCACAGTTCAGACCAGCGACCGGGGAGCCGTAGCCGGCGTAGTGCTTCGGCTCCGCCGCTACGGCATCCGGCGCGCTCAGATCCGTTCCCTGCATCCCCCGGACAACCTCTCTGGCGAACTCGGCGCACAGGTGGGTATCCTCCCCGTAGGATTCCTCCGCTCTTCCATAGCGCGGATCCCGGATCAGATCCATCACCGGGCTGTATGTCTCATGAATCCCCATGGCTCTGGTCTCCGATGCAATCGCGTGTCCCATCCGGTATCCAAGCGAAGGATCGAACGTGGCGGCCAGTCCAATCTGCTGCGGGAAGCAGGTTGTCTCCCTGTGATACAGACCGTGAAGCGCCTCCTCACTGAACAGGAACGGGATTCCAAGCCGTGTCCTCTCCACCGCATAGCGCTGAATCTCATTCAGCTGAGCCGCGCTCAGCCCTCTTGCCTGAATGCTCCCGACGCTGTTTCCGCGCAGCATCTCGTGAAGCTTCTCCATATCCACATCCGAGATCCTGCCGTCCGCGTCTCTGTGTACAAAATCAAAGGTAAAATACTGATCCGTCTGCAGAATCATTTCCTCCAGGGTCATCCGATCCAGCAGATCAGAAACCCGCTCCTCTATCTCCAGTCCAGAGTCTCTGTACTTCTCCATGCCGTATTCCTCCATCGTCTTACGATTTGATCTTATTCGATAACCAGCACATAAGGATCAAAGCAGGATTCGCGAAGCGCATCCATCGCCCGCTCCGGATCTGTCTCGCCGCTCAGCCACAGGCTGTAGCAATATGCCCCGAAGCCGGACAGATCCAGCTTGAAGTTCGTCTCCCAGGTATTGTTCATAATCCAGGAATACACCGGACGACTGTTATTCTCCTCCTTCCCGTCGCACAGCAGAATCGGGTGATGGCGCATCTGCCCCATGTAGAGAAGGGGCGTATCCCGCATGGCAACCAGCACGCTGCCACCGGAAGCGATACTGCTATCAGCAGCGATACTGCTATCAGCAGCGATACTGCCACCTGCAGCCATACCGCTATCGGAAGCGATACTGCCATCGGCAGCAATACTGCCGTCGGCAGCTACACTGCTATTGGCAGCGATGTACGCAAGCCCGTCGTCGGACATATAGTATTCCATGCAGGTTCCGGGGAGCTGATCGATGCCAGGGCGGAACGCCTCCTGCCCCTTCCTGATGTACAGACTGCTTCCCAGCAGGTTGAGGCCGACCGGCAGGAAGATACTTTCAATGTCCGACGACAGTGTCTTGCCTAACTGAAGGCGGAAGTCAATCCGGGGGATCTCCTCATACAGCTTCACATATACATCGGCGCGCACGGTTCCCGGCAGGCGGTAGCGCAGCCGAAGCTCGGTAAATACCGCCCCCTGCTCGATGCAGGATACCTCCCACAGCTCCCCGATGTGAAGAACGGCATCCGTTCCCCTGATATTCCGTCCGAGAATCCGTCTCTTATACTCCTGCATACTTCCCTCTCCCGCCGGAGTCACTTCATACATCGGGGTAAAGAGGGGCGCATCCTCTCTGCCGGAGAGATTCGTACCGGTCCGCCGATCGATCAGTCCCGTAACCCCTTCGCCGATCCGGTAGGTCAGACGAAACCACCGGTTCTCGAATTCATACGGCAGGCGGTAGGTGACCGGATCATAATCATTCACAATATCCCGGATCCTCTCCGCGCCGACATAGCATTTGCGGCTGTTGAGCGCCTGATTTTCCTTTGGAAGTTCCCGGTAGGAATAGATCTTCTCTTCTCCCGGCGCAAAGGTATCCACGAAGCTGATCTTCCGGCCGCGCGGATGGGGCGAGACCTGGCAGGTCAGGCAGTTCCCGACCGCATCCTGAATCTCTGCCCGGTTCAGGTTCGGGCTCTCGATATAGAATTCCACCGCCTTCTTCCCTCCCAGGCTGCTGACATCGCAGACCTTGATTTTCCCGGATGTGCTGTAATACCGCAGGATATCCCCCTTCTCTGCCGCAATGCGATTCAGCATGCGCGAGGCGGCCTCGTGAGCCTTGGAGGCATAGCTGTTCTTCCTTATGTCAAGGTTCAGCACCATTGTATCATAAGGATTGGTAATCGTCGAGGAGTGCCCCCAGGTATGTTCCGAATAGAGCATAAGATGATCCTGGGCAGCCGCGTACAGTTCGGGATACTTCCAGACAACCTCCGGATCCAGGCGCCTGCACAGATGATAGCGGTGACGCGCATCCAGGTAATGCTTCACGGCATACGGCGTGCTGCCCACCCCGTTCGCCCACCAGTCCGTCAGATCCCCGCGAAGAACCGGAGCATCCTGAAGATGGGGAGCCAGAGCGGAGTATAATTCCTGCAGAGAAACCATGCACAGCCTGACCCCCTGTCCGTAACGGCGGTTATATTCCTGAATGGTGCTTAAGATCTCCCTCTCCGGCGGCGCGTTATCGCTGAACACTCCGGATACCGCCGTTACAAGGAAGGAGTAGGGATACCCGTATTCTTCACACAGGCTCAGATACTGATCCAGATTCTCTTTCAGTACATCCACACTGTCCTTCGCGTGCGCCTCCCCCGCGGCATGATTCTCCATCATGAAGTTCACGGAACGGTTCGGCTTAATTCCCAGTACATTTCCCAGGTTATAATGCTCCCCGTTCCAGACAAGCAGGCGCTCTCCTGCGGCA
>CALWGS010000136.1 GCA_944380155.1 uncultured Lachnospiraceae bacterium | reverse complement strand
CTCTGGCGGAATGTGAAGGCGACGGGAGGTTATTTTCTCATCGGCATCCTGCTGTCCGCCCTGTTCCAGAGGTATGTGCCGGCGGACGCCATGACGGCGCTGTTCGGCGGAAATGAGGCGCTTGGCGTCCTGATGGCGGCCACCATCGGCGTGCCGCTCTACGCCTGCGGGGGCGGCACGATCCCGCTGCTCCAGCAGTGGCTTTGGAATGGGATGAGCGTAGGAAGCGCCGCCTCCTTCATGCTGACCGGACCGTCCACCAAAATCACCAATTTAGGCGCTCTGAAAATTGTTCTGGGAGCCAGGCGGTTCCTGCTGTATCTTGCCTATGTGATGGTGTTCTCTCTGATTACCGGGTTGATTGTAAACCTGATCATATAAAGATCGCTCTGCTTGTCCCTATCGGTCAGGAAATAGCCCAGATGTTGCGGATCTGGCCTTCCAGTTCTTCATAGCTCCACAGGCGCTGCGAGCGCAGCGGGCTGTTGGGGTCGTTGACCCGGAACAGTCCGTCCTCCATCCCGGCAAGGACAATGAAGTGTCCCGTGGAGGTGAAATCTCCGGGGCCCAGAGCCAGAATCACGGGGCTGCCCGATTCCAGGGCTTCCACAATCCTTCCCTTTACCAGGGGAAGCTCCTGGACGCTCAGCCCAAGCGTTTCGGCTCCTTCGCTGATCAGGGTCCAGGAAGTGCCGTAGCCCGGTGCATAGTAGCCGTTGTCTTCCGAGAACTCCGCGATCTGATCCGGGGTAAAACGCTCCTCTCCGGTCAGGTAGTACCCTGCCATCGCAAGGCATGTGGGGCCGCAGCCGGTCACTCCAAGGATGCTGCTTCCATACTCCGTATAGCCCCACATGGGATCCCACTGTAGAAACAGGGGGACGGCATCGGTGCTGTAGCCGCTCAGATCCACCGTTTCCTCCTGCCGGAAGGGATAATTCAGTACGAATTCCTCTGTCTCCGGATTATTCTCATACAAGTCAATGATAAACCGGGGGTACTCGCTGTAAGAGATCCCCTGTTCCTCGGCGAAGGCCTTGATTGTCTTCTCCGCTTCGCTGCGTTCCGTCCAGGAAAAACTGATCTCCCGGTACAGGTTGTACAGAGGCCTTGCCCCTGTCAGGCCAATCAGCAGCACCGCCAGAAGAAGAAACAGGGCTGTCAGCAATTTTCTTTTTCTCATGTAATCACCTCTTTCTGGTGATTGTAACATAAATTATTTCAGGAAGTTCTTTCGAAGGAATTAAGATTTACTTAAGATCCCTGTTTCAACGGGATTGACTTTTCACATTGCTTATATTAAAATCATAGTAAGAATAAAAAGAAAAACAAGTATCTATAGAAAAGTACAATACATATGGCAATATGAAATATCTGCATGAAGGAGAGTGCCAAAATGAGTGAGAGGTGTATTTCGAATGAGTGTCTTAGTTCCACCGGATTCAGCTATACATTATCGTTGATCAATGGAAAATATAAAATGACCATCCTGTATACCTTAATGGAATTCGGCGTGGTTCGCTTTAATGAGATGAAAAAGTACATTGGAGAGATTTCTTACAAGACGCTTAGTTCCACCCTGAAGGAGCTGGAGGCGGATCAGCTTGTCCACCGGGAAGAATATCCGCAGATACCGCCGAAAGTGGAATACAGCCTGACGGAGCGGGGCAGGTCATTGATTCCGATTTTGGATGGGATGTGTGAATGGGGGGATAAGAACAGATTGGCCTGAAAAATAAGATTATTGTTATCGGAATAGAGGGAGGCAGGATTATGGATCATAACAAAGTATATCAAATGGAGTTCGCAGCGATTTATCCGTTGTTAGTGAATAAAGCGGTGAAGAAGGGCAGAACCAGGGAGGAAGTGGATGAGGTGATCTGCTGGCTGACCGGATACACCGGGACCGATCTGGCGGAAATGGCAGAAGGGGCGGTGACGTATGAGGAGTTCTTCTTAAAGGCACCGCATCTGAATGAGAATAGAAGGCTGATTACCGGTAAGGTATGCGGGGTGAGCGTTGAGGCGATAAGCGAGCCCCTGATGCAGGAGATCCGGTATCTTGATAAGCTGGTGGACGAGCTTGCGAAGGGACGGCCGATGGAGAAGATATTGAGGAAACCGGTGTAGTTACGGGAGCCGGGTGCCCGGGAATCGCCGGGATGATCCGGAACCGTTTTTTAAAGTGTATCCAGGCATTCCGTTTGAACGGTTTGTCAGAAAGGCAGGGAATTCATTATGGGCAGGAATGTTCAGACAGGCAGCAGCAAAGAACAGAGAGGAAGTGAGGGGGATTCAAAGAAGAATAAAGCGCGGGGCGGCGCATGGCTTCAGATTGTGTTTTTCATGCTGGCCGGGTTTGTTCTGGGAATCATTCTGGGAGGGATGCTTGGGGATGTCATACCGGATGGGACATCTGCGGGAATTGAGATGATTTATTTTGGACTGGCGCTTCTGGCTATTGTTGTGATGTCCGTGGTTCATGCGGCAATTCATGAGGCGGGGCATCTGGTCTGTGGGTTATTAAGCGGTTACGGATTCGTATCTTATCGCGTTGGCAGCCTGATGTTCTTAAAGAAGGACGGGCGGATCTGCCTGCGGAAGTATACTCTGCCGGGAACCGGAGGGCAGTGCCTGATGGATCCGCCCGAACCATGTTCGGACGAGACTCCGTTCATTCTGTACAATCTGGGAGGAAGTCTGGCCAACCTGATTGCGGCGGGACTCTTTGGTCTGCTCTGTCTGGTGCCGGGGATCCCGCCGGTTCTTCGGCTGCTGGTTGTGATCTTCGTTCTGGTCGGGATTGCGCTGGCGCTGATGAACGGAATTCCCATACATACCAGGCAGCTGGATAATGACGGCTACAATGTGCTGGAGCTTAGGAAGAACCGTACGGCCAGAAGATGCTTTTTTGCACAGATGAAGGCGAATGCCCTGCAGTCTGCCGGAATCCGTCTGAAGGATATACCCGAGGAACTGATCTTCCTGCCGGACCGGTCGGAGTGGGGGAATCATATCTGTGCAGCCAGCGCCGCGTGTGTACTGAGCTGTCGGATTGATGCAATGCAGTTTGTGCAGGCGCAGGCTCTGGGAGAGGAGCTTTTGGAGTGTGCAGATGGGATGCCGGGGATTTATCGCCAGATTACGACACTGGAGGTACTGTTCTGCGAGCTGGTCGGCCAGAGGCGGACGGAGCGGATTGAAGAACTGATGTCCAAGGAATTCCGGCAGTTTCTGAAGACAGCGGCGAAGCTTCCGAATGTGCCGAGAATCTGGTATGCGTATGAGCTTTTGTACCGGGGAGATCGGGAGGCGGCGGACCGATATCGGCAGCGGTTCGAGAATCTGGCCTCGAACTACCCTTATACCGGGGAAGTGCAGGGGGAGAGAGAGCTGTACGATTATGTGGATACCGTGTACGAACAAAGACTGCAGACTGCAGGGGCAGCAGAATGAGAGGACAGTATGAAGATGCGATTCTATGAGCCGGCGAAGTGCTGGCAGGAGAGATTTCCGCTTGGAAACGGACGGCTTGGCGTCATGGCAGGCGGTGAGACGGATACCATCGTGCTCGGTCTGAATGAGGATACTCTGTGGTCGGGCGGGCCGGCGGCGGATCGGTTCGAGCCGGAGGAGGACTACCTGAAGAAGGCGCGGATCCTTGCAGAGGAGCGCAGATACGATGAGGCGACGGAGTACCTGGAGAAGCAGTATGCGGGCAGTACGAACAGCCAGATCTACGTTCCTGCCGGAGATTTGGTGATTCGGATCGGAGACAGCGGAGAAGCATACGAGGATTATGTAAGAGAGCTGGATCTGTCCCGGGCGGTGATGGAGGCCTCCTGGAAGAAGGCGGGGAAGGCATACCGGGCTGAGGCGTTTGTCAGCGCACCGGCAGGGCTTTTTGTCTGCAGGATCTGCTCCGAGAGGGAGTTCTCTGCGGATATATCTGTCCTAGGCGGCTTCTTTACCGGGGAAAGCTGCCTGGAGGACGGGATCTGGAAGGTGTTCGGGCGCTGTCCGGGGAGGAGCTATCGAAATCTGTACGTAACCGGGGAGCAGACTGTGAATTACGGGGAAGCGGGCATGGATTATCAGTGCTGGTGCCGTGCGGTGCCGCGGGACGGAGAACCGGAGCGGACACAGGAAGGAATCCGGTGTGTCGGAACGAGGGAGCTGACGCTGTATGTCGGGATCCGGACCTCTTATCACGGTTATGATAAAGATCCGGTGAAGGAAGGAGTCGATCCGGCAAGGACTCTTGCGGAGGATTTCACGGCGTCGGATCGGACCTATGAAGAACTGTATGAGGAGCATGTGCGGGAGTATCGTTCCTGGTATGACAGAGTGTCTCTGGAGCTTGCGGATTCCGGCCGGGAGGAGATGGACCTAAAGGAGCGTCTGGCCCGGTTCGAAGCGGAGAGGGATGATCCGGGGCTGTATCAGATGTTGTTTGACTACGGGAGATATCTGCTGATTAGTGCTTCCAGGCCCGGAAGCCAGCCTGCTAATCTTCAGGGGATCTGGAATGATCAGAAGAAACCCGCGTGGTCGTCGAATTATACCGTGAATATTAATACGGAGATGAACTACTGGCTGGCGGGGCCGTGTGACTTGAATGAATTGACCGAGCCCTTGATCCGGATGAATCGGGAGATGATGGACAGCGGCAGAAAAACGGCCGGAGAATATTTCGGAACCGGCGGCGTCTGCTCGTTCCACAACGTAGATCTTTGGAGGAAGACAACTCCGGCATACGGCAGAGCTGTCTGGAATGACTGGCCCTTTGGAGCGGCCTGGATGTGCCGGAATCTGTTCGAGACGTATTTATTCACCGGAGATAAAAAGCAGTTAAGAGATGAGATTTATCCGATTTTGTGCGAAAATGTCCGATTCATGACGGATTTTCTGACCAGGACGCCGGAAGGCTATGCCTATGTACCCGCTACTTCGCCGGAGAACAGCTTTCGCTGGAATGGCAGAGAGGCGTCCGTTGCTCTCTATACGGAAAATACTCTGGCCATCGGAAGGAATCTCTTCCTGGATTACCTGGAAGCATCCAGGGATCTTGGAATCGAGGATGAACTGACCGGGAAGGTGGAGGAGCTGCTTCCTCAGCTCATACCGCCGAAGATTGACAGCAAAGGGCGTCTGATGGAGTGGAATGAGGAATTTGAAGAAACAGAAGTCACGCACCGTCATCTCTCCCATCTGTACGGATTCCATCCGGGACGGACGATTACGGGGAAGACTCCGGAGTTGAAGGAGGCAGTGAGAAGGAGCCTGCTGACCCGCGGGGATATGGGAACCGGCTGGAGCTTTGCGTGGAAGCTTCTGATGTGGGCGCGGATGGAGGACGGGGAGCACGCAAAACAGATTATGGATGGGCTCTTTCACCTGATTGACCCGGGAAAGCCGGACGGGTATGCTGCAGGGGGACTTTATCCGAATCTTATGTGTGCGCATCCGCCCTTCCAGATTGACGGGAATTATGGATATACCGCCGGTGTCGCGGAGATGCTTCTTCAAAGCCACGCGAGCGAGATTGTAATTCTTCCGGCGATTCCTTCAGAGTGGGAGCGTGGGAGCGTGAAGGGGCTGCTTGCGAGAGGCAGAATTAAAGTGGATATAGAATGGGATTCTAATGGAATCAATGATTCCATAGGAGTCCATGACTCCATAGAAGTCAGGGCGGTTCTGACGGCTTGTGAGGAGAAGGATGTCATGGTAAGGATACGGGGTGGGGAGAGCCGGCGCGTGCATCTTGAGGCTGGGGTGCCGTATTTGGTTTCTGAGTAATGGAAGAAGCAGGGTCTGCCGGGAAAGGTGTTGTACCTTCCCCAGCAGACCCTGTCGTCTGATTCATCAGAATCCGTCACCAGGCTCAATCCGAACCCTCAATTCCCGCAGACTCACAGAACTCCTCCAGGCTCTTAGCCTTTGCTGCCAGCTTCAGCCAAGAGGACAGACGTCCCTCATCCTCTTCTTCGCAAATCCTCGCGGAAAGGAATTCCGGAACCTTTCCAAGCTCTGATAAGAGCTGTAGAATAGAATTGGTTCTTCCTTTTTTCTCCCCTTCCCTGATCCCCTCATTCCGCGCCTGCTGCAGGTAGGAGTAGCGGACGGTTTCTTCGTATTTATCAAACAGCATCTGCGACATCTCCTCTCTGTCCTTTCCCATGTCGGCAAGCTCCTTCATAATCGACAGCATCATCGGATTCTCCATCAGAACCGGCTTAAGTCTTGGGCTATTGATGTCTGAAATGGCGCATAGCCATAAGGCAAGCTCGGCGTACTCCGGAGGACAGCAACCTTCCTCCCACTGCTTCCTGCACTTATCCAGTTCAATATAGACAACCGTGACCAGATCTGGGATAGGAATCCCGGTATCGGTCAAACTCTGTTTGCGGTGCAGAAAGGCCGGATGATCCCGGAAGACTTCCGGACTTTCCTTCATCAGCAGAACGAAATAAGATTGCTTCAGCTCTGTAAAGCTCAAGTCTCGTTTTGCCTCTCCCCTGCGGGTGGTATACAGCATCAGAATCATATCAGAAGTATAGACTTCCGCTCTTCTTAAAATAAAATCCTGGGCTGCAGCCTGCATCTCCAGATTGAAATAGCCTCCGCTTTTCAAGGAGAACATCAGATCCAAGATGGTTCTTTTGGTGTAAATAGTGGATCTGGAGTTCTCATTCTTTGCGGAAGACAGAATATCTGCCTCCTGCCCGAAGATCAGACGGAACAGGGCAGCTGCGCGTTCGGGATGCATATCCGCATCAAAAATACGTTTGAAGGTGATATCGCGATACAGATCCGGGAGACGCACCCCTTTCTCAATCTGTTCAAATTCATCCTTCAGCCCCGTCGGAACAATCTTCATAAGCTGTTCATAAGTAATTGGAACTTTGCGCGCCGTACTGTCAAGTAATGTTGGTTCGTGCTTCATAGGCATTTGCTCTCCTTTGATTATAAATGAAATCAGGTCTTGTGACAAGATGAAAAGAACAGGCAGATCGTCTGCGGAATGACAAAAACCAAATTTCCTGTCATCCGCCGGCTGAACGACTGAAATGAAAAAAGAATAGTTAAGATCTTAAAATAAATCAGAAGATAGAACTTCTGTATCACACCTTGTCCGGACTATGATACCATAGTTTAAGGTTCCAGACAAGAACTTGGAATGTAGAAACAAATCTCTGTCTTTTGTACAGAACCACGAAACAAAACAGGGCCCAACGGAAAAGGCATTGCACCTTTCCCGCCAGACCCTGTTTCGCGTATCCAGCTATGCTGATATCTGGACATCAGTTCGTTCCGGTTTGCTCTAACCACCGGATCATTTTTTAAGAAGAGCAAAGAACCGGTTTTGAAGCTGCGCTTTTCTGTCATTTGTAACATCCTCAAGGAATACGGCGCGGCTTCCGTCATATTCTACGATATCCCCGTCCTTCACGGGGAAGCCAAAGTGTTCTGCGGGAAGTACCAGGATCTCTTGCTGCGAAGTCTCACAGACGACCATATCATTCTCAATTCTGTCAACGGTTAATTGCATGACTCTCTCCTTTCCGGGTACAGGAACTTATTCGGGCGGATTGCAGCGTCCGCAGGGTGTCAGCCCCAGAGCCCTGGCCTCCTCCAAGGTTACTTCTGTGTCACTGTCGCTTAGGGAACTGCACCCGGCTGCATGGTATCGTTCACCGGTCTGTGTGATATGGACGATGATATCATCCGCAGAGTCTCCGTTCGCTGTCCCTGTGGCTTCGCTGGAATCATCCGCCTCTGCATTGTCAGAGGCGTTCGCATCTGTATTGTTAGAGGCGTTGGCTCCTTCTGCATCAGGCGCTGTGGAGAAGGTAATATTGCTCCCGTCGCTGATCGCTATGATCGTTCCCTGTTCATCGGTTCTATATACATCGATCCCAAGCTCTTCGAACAGTTCCAGGACGGAAGCGTCCGGATGTCCATAGGAATTATCGACGCCGCAGGATATGACGGCTGCCGAGGGATTGATTGCCTCCAGATATTCCCTGGTGTTGGAAGTTTCACTTCCGTGGTGGGATGCCTTGAATACATCCGCCGACAGATCGTAGCCAGCTTCCAGAATATCTTCTTCAGCGGAGGTTTCTGCATCCCCGCTCATGACAAAGCTTGTGGAACCGTAGGTCAGGCGTATGCCGACGGACCAGTTGTTGAGGTTATCGCCGTAGTCCGCATTCGGGGCGAAGATCAGGAAAGAAGCCTCTCCGAGTTCGTATTCCTCTCCGGGAACGGCGGGCGTGATGGAGAGTCCTTTTGCTTCAATGGAATCCAGCACATCTTCGAATGTGGCCGAGGTATGGATCTTTTCCGGCAGAATCACCTCTCCGATCTCAAAGGTATCAATGACCGAGTCCAGACTGCCGATGTGATCCTCATGCGGGTGGGTTCCGATCACATAATCGAGCGCCTCGATTCCAAGGTCATCCAGGTAGTCGATAATCAGCTGCGCGTCCGCATTGTTCCCGGCATCTACCAGCATGGCGTGTTCGTCCGTCCGGATCAGAACGCAGTCCGCCTGACCCACATCGATGAAATGCACCTCCAGATTGGAAGATTCTCCTGACAGACCAAAACCCGCCTGCAGGACCTGATCCGGAAGCTCTGCGGAAGTGTCTGAGCAGGCCGAAAATGCCAGAGAGCAGAAGAGCAGAAGACTCAGTAAAATGGAATGGAAACGCAATCTTCTTTGGTTCATATAATTCCTCCGTGTATTTTTTTGTGTCATAATAGATTTGGAATACCAAACATAAGTTTACCACAAGATCAGAAAAAAAGAAAGAGATTAAATTGCCTAATCTCTTTCTTCTTAAGATTCATTCATTCAGAAATTCAATGCTGTCAATCGTATCCTGTGCGCCCTGTGCTTCCGCATCGGTATAGTAGGAGACCACCATCATAACGATATGGGTATCCGTAAGGAAGGCGGCATACCTTTGGTTGATCGTAAGCTCGCTGGTGGAACCGTCCTCATTCGCAACGGTAATGTCGGTTACGCTGTCCGCACAGACCAGCTCATGTCCGTTCACATCCGTTGCGGCGGCATCCGTAACTTCCGTCGTACCTCCAAGCTCGGCGTACTGTGCCACGGTGGACGCAAGCGTTGCATCAACCGTCTCTTCTAATGTAAGCGTACCCATCTGGGATATGGGGAGACTCTGGGCAATGGCGTTCGCCATATTGCCGAGAGAATCCGGTGTCTCTGAATAGGCATAGAAGAGGTAATCCGTACCGGCGGACTCAAGCTGTTCCTGCAGCTCCTGCGCATCCTCATAAATCGTGGCCATGGACTGATACATGATATTCAGGGTATCGTCATGATCCAAGATGGCCCAGCCGTCAGGAACCGTAACACGGAAGCTGTAGAATTCATTCGTATAAGTGGTCCCGTCAATCGTGCCGGATGTATCTCCGGGAATCTCAGCTTCTTCGGAGGTACCCGTGGATTCAGTGGAAACGGAAGTCTCGGACGCCTCGGATGATGCTGTGGGTTCGGAAGAGTCGGTTGTCACTTCGTCGGTTTCCTGGTTCGACACGGTTCCGGATTCTGTCGCGGCATCCTCTGTCTGATCGCTGCCGCATCCGGTCAGCGCTGTCACACCCAGGACGGCTGCCGTAAATAATGTCAAGATTCTTCGTTTCATTACTGTCCTCCATTTCTTAATCCTGTTTCACTATAACAGATATACGGGAAGATTACAACAAGAAATCTTAAGCAAAAAAGGATGATATTTTGGGACAAATATGATATGCTATTCTATAGGAGAGACAAGTCCGTACAGAAGAGAATACAGCAGACGGCAGAACCGGCAAAGGGCGGGCCAGGGGGCTGCCGCGGGCAGCAGAAAGAGGGGGATCCAGGTTGAAGAAGACACAGAATATTCGTCTGGCGGTGTATAGCGCGGCGCATTTGATTGTTGATTTTTCCTGTTATGTGATTTTGTTCGGGTACTTTTCGCCGCAGGCATCGGAAGCGCGTCTGGCGGAAGGATTTTTGATGTACAATACCGTTGCGTTTCCCCTTCAGATGCTGTTCGGACGGTACTTTGACAGGAGGCCGTCTCATGTACCGGCGCTGTGCGGCTGTGTGCTGGTGATTGCAGGACTGCTGCTGCATCAGCAGCCGCTTGCCGCGGCTGCGGTCTGCGCGTTCGGGAATGCGCTGTTCCATGTAGGAGGCGGGATCGATTCTCTGCGGTACTCGTCCGGCAGATTTGCAAGGCCCGGGTTGTTTGTTGCGTTCGGAGCGCTGGGCGTGAGCTTCGGAACCTGGGCAGGGCTTGGAGGGATCTCTGTCTGGCCGGTGATTCTTCTGGTTTTGGTCTGTGGACTCTGGATCCTGGTCTGCTGCCGGGAGGAGGAGAGTGAGATATCGTACGCG